>JALYYX010000296.1 GCA_030946075.1 Bacteroidota bacterium
CCAATAAATTCTCCATCAATAATTAATTTTTCCATCCTTGGTGCATGTGGTTTCACTTCTGCTCTATGTTCCGGAGTGCAATTGTACATCGCATCTAAAATCTGCATTCTTCCTCTATTTGCCTGCTCTAATGCCTGACGCATAATATCCATGCTTAAGCCATCAACTTTAATATCCATCTGCACGGCACAAATTCCATCTCTGGTTCCTGTTACTTTAAAATCCATATCACCTAAATGATCTTCGTCACCAAGAATATCCGTAAGAATTGCAAACTTTCCTTCTTTGGAAATTAAACCCATGGCCACACCACTAACATGTTTTTTTACCGGAACACCCGCATCCATCAATGCCAAAGATCCTGCGCAAACTGTTGCCATAGAAGATGAACCATTGCTTTCTAAGATGTCACTAACAATTCTAACAGTATAAGGATATTCGCCACCAGGCATCATTTGTTTTAATGAGCGCATGGCAAGATTTCCATGACCAACTTCTCTTCTTCCCACACCTCTCATTGGTTTTACCTCACCTGTAGAAAATGGAGGAAAATTATAATGCAAAATGAATTTTGAATAATCGCTTTTTGCGGCACTTTCAATTAATAATTCATCTAATGGAGTTCCTAAGGTAACAGTAGTAAGTGATTGAGTTTCACCACGTGTAAAAAGAGCTGAACCATGAGGAGTTGGTAAAATATCAGTTTCCATTGTTAATGTTCTTACATCTTCTAAACCTCTTCCATCTAACCGAACTTTATCATCCAAAATCATATCTCTGATGTAATGATATTGTAGTTCTCCAAAATAATATTTTACCAACGGAACATCTTCATCGGGCAAAACACCAAGATGCTCTATAAGGTCATCCTGCAATTTTTTAAATGCATCACTTCTGTCATGTTTTGCTGAAGCTGATTTTGCAATTTCTTTAATTTTCTTTTCTGCAAAAGCATTTATTTTTTTATGTAATTCTTCATTCCGATATGGCTTTGTATAATTTCTTTTTTCTTTTATTCCTACTTTATCCCGCAGTTCCTGTTGTGCTCTTACCTGAATCTTAATTGCTTCATGCGCCATTTCAATTGCCTTAATAAGATCTTCTTCCTGGCACTCTTTGCTTCCACCTTCTACCATCATAATATTTTTCTCCGTAGCAGCAATAATAAATTCCATATCCGATTCGGCCAACTCACTTCTTGTAGGATTAATTTTCATTTCTCCGTCCACTCTTCCAATTCTTACTTCTGAAATAATTTCCTGAATTGGTATATCAGAAACAGCCAACGCAGCAGATGCCGCAAGGCATGCAAGTGAATCAGGCATTACTTCTGCATCAGAAGAAATTAATGAAACCAAAACCTGAACTTCGCAAACATAATCTTCAGGAAATAATGGACGCAAAGCCCGATCAATTAATCTTGAGGTTAGAATTTCATAATCATTAAGCCTGGCTTCTCTTTTAAAAAATGAGCCCGGAATGCGGCCGGCTGATGCAAATTTTTCCTGGTAATCTACTGAAAGAGGAAAAAATGACTGGCCTTCTTTAGGTTCCTTATTAGCAACAACCGTTGCTAAAATAATACAGTTGCCAAGGCGAACGGTTACTGCACCATCTGCCTGGCGGGCAAGCTTACCTGTTTCAATAGTTACCATACGGCCATCGCCTAAATCGAATGTTACATTTATCGGATTGGGAGTCATAATTGTTTCGTGAAATTAATTGTAAAAAAAAGTATTCCCAACTGTTTAATTTTCAGTTGGGAATTGCTGTATATCATCAAAATAAATTATTTACGGAGTCCTAATTTTTCAATTAACGAGCGGTAACCTGTAAGATTATGCTTGTTTAAATAAGTAAGCAATCTTTTGCGTTTACCTACCATTTGCATTAAACCACGCTGTGTAGAGAAATCTTTTTTATTTGCTTTAAGATGATCAGAAATATGATTGATCTTTTCTGTAAGCATTGCAACCTGGGCCTCAATTGAACCTGTATTGGCTGTGGAAGCACCATACTCTGTGAAAATATTTGCTTTTTTCTCTGTTGTTAAATAAGACATCTTTTAAAGTAATTTATTATTTATTTTTATCAGGCTGCGAAGGTAATAATAAATTTTGAATTTTGGAGGGAGAGTTACAAATATATTGGGGACACTATTCTATTGCAGGCTCTTAAAATTCATAGCATAAAAAATGATAAAAATAATACCGATAAAGGTTGCCATTCCTGCCGCTATTGAAGTTAAAAAATTATTGCCGAATAAATAAATTGGAATTGCAATTCCAATCATTGTTCCCACAACATAGAAATAAAATCCAATACGTTTTAGCCACCACATTAAAATAGCACCTGTTAAACAAAAAATAGCGGTAATAAAATTTCCTATAGAAGCATTTCGTAAATTATCCGGGGTAGAGATTACAGAAGCCCTGCTAAGAATATTATTTATAAAATAGGCCCCTTCAGGCTTACCTGAATTTTTCTTTTTGGCAATGTCATTATTAACTTTAACTTTTACTTCAATAAATAATCTTGCAATATCATCAGCCTTAAAATAAGTGATGGCGCTATTTATTATTGCATAGCCGCTGCCAATAAAAGTTAGCATGCATAATACTTTTAAAAATACAGGCCGCTGTGGCGGAAGAGTTTCAAAATCTTCAGGGTAAGTTTGCATAAAACCAAAATTGTATCACAACATAATAAACTTTTTAAAGTATTAACAAAACAATTATAAGCTATTTGCATTTTTTATGTAATTAAGGCATCTTTACTTTTAATTAATTTTTACACAACTTTTAATACCTTTTCTTTACCAATGATCATTTATTTTATTGTAACCAACGATCTGACCTACGATCAGCGAATGATACGCATTTGCAATTCTCTGGCACATGAAGGTTATACTGTAAAATTAATTGGCAGAAATCAAAGAGATTCAATTCCATTGCGCCATGAGCCTTTTCAGCAAAAAAGACTGAACTGTTTTTTTACAAAAGGAAAATTATTTTATGCAGAATATAATTCCCGATTATTTTTTTATTTGCTTTTAAAAAAGACGGATTGCATTTGTGCCATTGATCTTGATACCATTCTTCCATGTTATTTTATTTCGAGGATAAAGGGAGTTAAAAGAGTTTATGATGCACATGAATTGTTTTGTGAGATGAAAGAAATTGCCACCCGGCGTTCTATTTATAAAATATGGAAAAGCATTGAAAAATTTACCGTTCCTAAATTTAAACGCGGGTACACGGTTAACCATTTTATTGCCGATGAGTTTAAAAAAATGTATGATGCAGATTATGAAGTAATAAGAAATGTACCTGTAAAAAAAGAAATCCTTATTCCGGAAAAAACAGAGAAGTATATTTTATACCAGGGTGCAGTAAATGAAGGAAGATGCTTTGAAACGCTTATCCCCGCTATGAAATTTGTAAATGCCGGATTAATTATTTGCGGAGATGGTAATTTTATTAAACAGGCAAAACAGTTGGTTGCAGATAATGATTTAAAAGATAAAATAATTTTTAAAGGATCCGTTTCTCCTTATGAGTTACAAAAATATACCCTAAATGCATGGATAGGAATTAATTTAATTGATGATAAAGGATTGAATAATTATTACTCCCTTGCCAACCGTTTTTTTGATTATATGCACGCAGGTGTGCCTCAACTTTGCAGCGATTTTCCTGCTTACCGGGAAATAAATAAACAGCATGAAATTGCAGTTCTTATTGTTGATCTTACTTCTGAAAATATTGCAAGAGAAATAAATATTTTATTAGAAGATGAAATTTTGTATAAGCGATTACAACATAATTGCTTGCAGGCAAAAGTTATTTACAACTGGCAGAATGAAGAAAAAAAATTACTGAGCTTTTATAAAACTGTACTTGGATAAACATTTACATATTGTTTGTTTTGATGTGCCCTTTCCACCCGATTATGGCGGAGTAACAGATGTATTTTACAAAATAAAAGCGCTTCATCAACTTGGTATAAAAATTCACCTTCACTGTTTTGAATATGGCCGGGGTAAACAAATTGAATTGAATAAATATTGTGAAAAAGTAAATTATTACAAACGAAAAAAAGGGTTGAAGGGGTTTTCATTTCGGTTACCTTACATTGTTAATTCAAGAGCAAATAAACAACTGCTGAAAAACTTATTACAAAATAATTATCCTGTGTTACTGGAAGGTATTCATTGTACTTATTTTCTTTTTACAGGTGAATTAAAAAACAAGAAGGTTTTTGTGAGGCTGCACAATGTTGAATATGAATATTATCATCAGCTTGCTAAATCTGATACTTCATTTTTTAAAAATATTTATTTTAAAAATGAGAGCAGACTATTAAAAAAATATGAGAAGAAAATTGCTCATAAAGCAATGCTGATAAGCCTTACAGAAAAAGATGCAGAAGTTTATAAAATAGAATTTAATGCAGATAACATTCAATGCTTACCGCCATTTTTGCCTTATGCAACAGTAACTTCTAAGGAGGGAAAGGGAGATTTTTGTTTGTATCACGGTAACCTTTCTGTAATTGAAAATGAAAAAGCTGCGATTTGGTTATTGCAAAATATATTTTGTGATCTGAACATTCCTTTCTCCATCGCAGGAAAAAATCCATCTGAAAAATTATTGCTCTTCGCAAAAAGGAATAAAAATGTAACTATAATTCAGAATCCGTCAGAAACAGAAATGGGAAAACTCATTAGCAATGCACAGATAAATATTATACCATCTTTTAATTCAACAGGGATAAAAATAAAATTGTTGAATGCATTATTTACAGGCCGGCATTGCATTGTAAACAAACAGGCGGTTGATGGAACAGAGCTTGAAAGCCTCTGCCATATTGCATCCGGGGAGTTGGAGTTTAAAGCTCTTATCACTACATTATTTAATAAGAGTTTTATGCAGGAAGAAAAAAATGATCGCAGTAAGTTATTGGAAACCAAATTTAATAATAAAAAAAATGCAAGGCAATTAATAGATTGGATATGGACAGATTAAATTATACCATTGAAATACTTGCATTATCATACACTTTTCCTCTCTCGGTTTTTATTGTTCTTGCCGGAAATTTTCTTACCACAATATAATCATGTGTTGCCATAATTACAGCAGTTCCATAATCTCTGCTTATGTGAAATAGTAACTGCATAATTTCGTCTGATGTTTCCGGATCAAGATTACCGGTAGGCTCATCTGCTAAAATTAATTTGGGAGAATTTAAGAGTGCTCTTGCTACATCAACTCTTTGCTGTTCGCCTCCGCTCAGTTCAAAGGGCATTTTAAAACCTTTGGTTTTCAATCCAACTTTATCAAGAACGTCGGCAATTTTTTCATCCATTAATTTTTCATCTTTCCAACCTGTTGCTTTTAAAACAAATTTTAAATTATTATTTACATCTCTGTCTGTAAGTAATTGAAAATCCTGAAAAACCACGCCCAGGTTACGTCTCAGGAAGGGAACTTTTTTCCAGTCCATGTGTTTAAGATCGTATCCTGCAACTTTTCCTTCTCCGTCTCTCAACTCCAGATCGCCATATAAAGTTTTTAGCAAACTGGATTTCCCTGTACCGGTTTTACCAACCAAATAAACAAATTCGCCTTTATTTACAATAATATTTACATCAGAAAGAATTAACGATTCTCCCTGGTAAATATTCACATTTTTTAATTCTAAAATTGATTCTGCCATATTTAATAAAGTAATTATGCTGCAAATGTAAAATTATAAAACCAATCGTTTTTATTAAAGTAATAAACCTGTGTTAATAAAATGTAAGGTTGTTTTCGTTCACCTTTATCACCAATTCCTTTTTATCACTTGCCTTTACCCTGCCAATAATTTGTGCATCAATATTAAATTGTTTTGCTGCATCAATTATTGAAGAAGCAAAATCTTCATCAGTATAAATTTCCATGCGGCAGCCCATGTTAAATACCTGGTACATTTCTTTATCATTAGACCCGCTTGCATTTTGTATCAATTTAAATATTAAGGGAGGTTCAAATAAATTATCTTTTATCACCCTTACATTTTCAGGAATATATTTTAAACATTTTGTTTGCCCGCCGCCGCTGCAATGAATTAACCCATGAATTTTTTCAAAGTTATTTTCTAAAAGTGTTTTTATTAAAGGAGCAAATGTTCTGGTGGGGCTTAATAATAATCTACCAATTTGTTCACTCTTTGTTTTTACGCTGGATGAAGATTCAATTAATTTATCATCATTCATAACATCCTCAATTGTTATATCAGCTATCATTATTTTACCAATAATTTTGAACCGACCCATGTACACCACGTCCTCACTTAAACTATTATCATAACTCTCTTTAAAATTCTCTGCATAAAATTTATTAAGAATATCATGCCTTGCGGAAGTAAGCCCGTTACTGCCAATGCCGCTATTGTATTGGGTTTCATAACTTGATTGTCCATAGCTTGCTAAACCAATAATTACATCTCCGGTTTTTATATTTTGATTAGAAATAATCTTATTTTTTGGCCATCGTGCAGTCATGGTACCATTCACAGCAATAGTTCTCACCACATCGCCTACATCTGCAGTTTCGCCACCGAGATAATGTATGCTGATGCCAAAGGTTTTCATCTTATCAAAAAATTCCTGAGAGCCGGATATAATTTGTTCCAGAACTTCGCCGGTAATTAAACTTTTATTCCTATCAATGGTAGAATTGAAAATAATATTGTCATAAATACCAACGCATAAAAGATCATCAAGGTTCATTACAATTGCATCCTGCGCAATCCCTTTCCATACAGAAATATCTCCCGTTTCTTTCCAATACAAATAAGCAAGAATACTTTTTGTGCCTGCACCATCTGCATGCATCACATTCACAAAATTTTTATCTCCTCCTAAATAATCATGATAAATTTTGCAGAAAGCTTTTGGAAATAAACCCTGGTTTAAATGCTTTGTTGCAGCATGCACTTCTTCTTTTTGGGCTGATACACCACGCTTTGAATAGAGAGACATAGAGGGTTTAGAAAGTTTAGAGGGTTTAGAAGTTTTGAAAGTGCTTCTGTAAAAGTAGTATGCAGCAATCAATTTTCAATTCTCAATTTAAACTATGTAGATTAGTTTTGCAGATCGTTATGCTGGTACACAGGGATATAAATAACTTACCTCACTTTAAAAATGCTGTAATTACGATTGGCACATTCGATGGCGTTCACACCGGCCATTTGCAAATAATAGCACAACTGCAACAGGAGGCAAAAAAAATAAATGGTGAAACTGTGATTGTCACTTTTGATCCGCACCCGAGAATGGTAATTCATTCTGATAAGTCTGAAATAAAATTGCTGAATACTTTGGATGAAAAGATTGAATTGCTTTCAAAACAAAACATAGATCATCTTGTTGTGGTTCCATTCACCCACAAATTTTCAGAACAATCAGCAGATGAATACATCAGCAACTTTTTAGTAAAAACTTTTCATCCGCATACCATTATTATTGGATATGACCATCATTTTGGAAAGGATAGAGAGGGGAATTATAAATTGTTAGAATATTACGCAAAACAGTTTACATATCATGTAAAAGAAATTCCTGAGCATGTTTTAAACGCCGTAACGATAAGCTCTACAAAAATTCGTGAGGCAGTTTTAGATTGTGATATTGATACCGCAAATAAATATTTAGGCTACACTTATTTTTTTGAAGGATTAGTAATTGATGGAAACAAATTAGGGAGAACACTTGGGTACCCAACTGCTAATCTTAATTTAATTGATAAAAATAAATTAGTACCCGGAAATGGAATTTATGCGGTTCAATTAATAACCGGCAATGAACAATTTGCCATGAAAGGTATGATGAGCATAGGTGTACGGCCAACCCTTGGCAATAGCGAAAGAACTATTGAGGTAAATATTTTTGATTTTGATAAAGATATTTATGGAGAAAAAATAAGGGTGTATGTAAAATATTTTTTAAGAGAAGAAAAAAAATTTGATGGACTGGAGGAATTAAAAAAGGCAATTAATGAGGATAAAATTGCTGCTCTGAAATATTT
>JALYYX010000302.1 GCA_030946075.1 Bacteroidota bacterium
AACAATTACAGCGTTTTAATCCAGCTGTTGAAAACATAGAAGAAACTGTTGCGGTTGAAGAAGAACTTGAGGCTCATGAAAAAAGAAATGCCGATCTTATGTTAATGGAAAATGCGTTAAATAAAATAGGTGAACCTTGTAAAAGTTTGTTAGAAGCTTTTTATCTGCAAAAAAAAACAATGCCTGAGATTGCAGATTTTTTTGGGTACACTAATGCTGATAATGCTAAAACACAGAAATACAAATGCCTTGTGAGATTGAAAAAAATATTTTTTGCACAATATAAAAATGGAGGATAATATGGATGATATTTTACTTTTAGATGCAATTGAAAGATACAGCAATGGCGAAATGACTGCGCAGGAAAAAACATTTTTTGAAGAGCTTCGTAAAAATAATCCTGACATAGATCAGATGGCTGTTGAACATACTTTCTTTTTACAGGAGCTGCAAAAATTAAGTGAAACAAAATCATATAAACAATCACTAAACGAAGTTGAAAATACATTGGTTAATGAAGGTGTTATCGCTAAAAAACAATCAAAGGGAAAAGCAAAAGTTGTTTATCTGTGGAGCAGGTATCGCAGAACTATTACGGTAGCCGCCTGTATTGCAGGTATTGTTTCATTATCTACAGCTGCACTTATTACTATATACTCAGATAAAAAGAAAGAGAATAATATAACCTGGCTTAAAGGTCAAATAGAAAAAACCAAACAGGATGTTGCTAAATTAAAACAGCAGGCGCAAAACTCTACCCCACCGGTTATTGCCAAACCAAAATTTAATGCAAATTTTAGAGCCACCGGTTTTTTAATTGACGGCAACGGATACTTAGCTACCAATGCTCACGTAATAAATAATGCAAATAATTTAGTAGTTGAAAATATAAAAGGCGATCAGTTTATTGCTGTTCCTGTTTATGTAAATAAAAACACTGATCTCGCAATATTAAAAGTAACTGATACTTCTTTTAAAAAAATATATTCCCTACCATATTCTTTTCTAAAGGGAGTTGCTGAGTTGGGGGAACAGATTTTCACTTTAGGGTATCCCAGAGAAGAAGTAGTTTATGGAGAGGGTTATCTAAGCGCTAAGTCAGGCTACGTGGGAGATACAGCCGCTTACCAAATAAGTATTTCAGTTAATCCGGGTAACAGCGGCGGCCCCGTTATTAATAGAAATGGTGAAGTAATTGGTATTATCAGCAGCAAAGAAACCAATGCTGACGGTGTGGTATTTGCCATAAAATCAAAAAATATTTATCAAGCACTGGAAGAAATAAAAAAGGATGAATCAATAAAACTTCCTTCTTCGGCATTTACAAAAGGAATGGACAGAGTTCATCAAATTAAAAAAATTGAAGACTGTGTTTTTATGGTGAAAGGAAATTAATCCGTTATATCTCTTTTAATTGTACCCACCGGCAAAACAATTTTTCCATATACTTCATTAAGTACTTGTGCCACGCATGCATACATTGCAGATAGTCCGCAAAAAATTCCCTCATAGCCGGCAAATACTTTTAATGATGCATTGCCGGTAAAATCACCTGCAGCCAATAAAAAAAATAAAACCGTGAGAGTAAAAAATATTACCTGCAATGCACGGTTTAATTTTAGCGTTCCGAAAAACATGCAAAGCGTAAAAATTCCCCACAACAATAAATACCACGCCACACCATCTTCACTGGATTTATAGGCGACACCGAAAGATGTTTTAGGAATAAGCCATAAAGCTACAAGAGACAACCAAAAGCAACCATAGGCGGTAAATGCAGTGGCTCCAAAAGTGTTATTTTTTTTCCATTCCTGAAGGCCTGCAAAAATTTGTGCAATGCCCCCAACAAAAATTCCCATCCCGATTATCATTGAATTTAATTCGTAAAAACCTGCGTTGTGCAGATTTAATAAAACCGTCGTCATACCAAAACCAAGTAAACCCAATGGAGCAGGGTTAGCAGTGGTATCTTTTATAATTGAAATTTGTTCGCCGGCAATAAAATTTGTATTCATGATTTTTGATTTTACTTTAAAGATTAAAAATATTTATAAGAATTCGCTCATTATCACATAGAATTTTTAGTTTTAGATAAATGAACATTGATAAACATAAACTTGGAATGGCTTCCGGCAGGCTTGAAGCTTTGGGAGATGGCATCTTCAGCATTGCAATGACCATCCTTGTTCTTGAA
>JALYYX010000304.1 GCA_030946075.1 Bacteroidota bacterium
GGTGATATTAGCCGGAAGCGTAAGCTTCTTGAAAAACAAAAAGAAGGTAAAAAAAGAATGAAACAAATTGGAAATGTGGAAGTGCCGCAGGAAGCTTTTTTAGCAGTTTTAAAATTGGATGAGTAAAAAATTTATGTAACCAGCAATTGTTCTTTTTGCAGCATCGTTGTGTCACTCACTTCTGCTGCATACCTTTACTGAACCTTAAAAAATACTAACTATACCTCGGAACTTTGTTAATTTAGTGATGATTATCCTTTCTTTTTTATTTTTACTTTGGAGGGAGTTACTTTGGTTTTGGTTTCTGTTTTAACAGGTTTTTTTTCGGTATTATCATTTTCATCTACTTCATTATTTTTTAATTTACCTGCATCAATATCTCCATTTGCATCACGAATTGGGTTAGGCATTGGCTCACTGCCTTCTGCAGTTTTTTGTGTGTACACTTTTTCTATATGAATCCATTTTCCATTTTGCCATTTTAATCCTTCATAATCTCCATCACCGACATAAGTATACCGTTTTTTAGGATCATCGCCTTCATGTTCTGGGATTAAATGTTCAAAAATTATCATACCCTGATCAACATCGTAAACCAGCCGTGGGCTTGCATTCTTCTTATATTCCAAAACCATCCTTTTGCCCAAACGTTCTGCAGGATTAATTTCAGCTTCGGTAAAATAAGGGCCGCCAAAAATTGGTTGCCCATTTTCAAATGTAAGCACTTCAACAATTTTTTTATTGCTCCGCATATTGTTTTCATCATACCCCAAAAGTGTATAATAATTTTTTCCAGAGGCTTGTGTTTGAATAATACGATAATACACAGCCCCTATCCATCCCAAATTATTTCCCACAGTATCAATAATATTTTGAGTTACATCAGATTTATCAATAAGAGGAAAAAGTTTTAGTGAGCCATCAGTAGTTTTCATTTGAATAGCTCCATGCTGCCTAACCACATTATCGTTTACAACCATTTGCCATGTAAATATTTTAAAAGAACTGTCGGCAGGTAAAAGACGGGAAATTGTTATCAGAGAATCAAAAGAATAATGAAATGAATTTCTAACTTTTAAAGCCCTCACAAACATTTTAGTAAATTCACTATCCGCTAATAAACGATCGGCGGAAGTGCGGCCCTGTATAATTTTTAAAGCAAGGATTTTTAATGAATCTTCTTTTCTCTGCAATACGCTTACATCTGACAAAGCAAATTTTTGTGCAGAGGAATCTTTATTAAAGGAGATAAAAATTAGAAATAGAAAAAAAAAATTCTTCACCATAAAACTTTCAACAAAGAAAACAAAGTTTATACAACTTTATTGCAGCGATAAAATTTTTAACGATAACTTATAATGCTTTTGCTACAGAAAGCAAATCAGGAAAAACCAAATCAATCATAGGATGTGTTACACCCAAGTGCGGATGTGTAGTAGGCAAAAATATATTGATTGCAATTCCGAGATTTTTTCCAAATTCCATATCACTGATGGTATTGCCTATCATTACACTTTTTGAAAATTCTATTTCAGGAAATTCTTTTTTTGCCTGTAAACCCATACCCGGATTAGGTTTTCTGTTTTTACTTGAATTTTCCATATCACAACAAAAATAAACTTTGGTAATTTTTCCACCTGAAGCTGCCACTTCTGCCAATAAGTTTTTATGAATGATTTCCAGGTCAGCTAATTTGGTGCGCCCCTTAGCAACACCACGCTGATTAGTTATTATAAATATATAACCAAACTTTTCTGTAAATTTTTTTATTGCATCCTTTACGCCGGGAAAAAATTTAAATTCATCCCAGGTATTTATATAATCCATGTACTTTTCGTTATTTATCACACCATCCCTGTCAAGAAATAACGACCATGTTTTATCAATTTTTTTTAAATCAACCATTCGATACTATTAATTCTGTTTGGGCCCTTTCATAATCTTCCGGAATACCAATATCAATAAAATATTCGTCCTGAATTACGCCGTACATTCTTCTTTTATTGTAAAGAATTTCTAAATAATCTTTTTCAAAGGAAAATTTTTCAGGCATATCTTCTTTAAGAAATTTTTCTGCATCTAAAATATACACTCCACCATTTATTAAACCACTTTCATAAAACTGTTTTTCTTTAAATGACCTGATAGAATAATCTTTATTCAATTCAACTATGCCATATCTGTCAAAATCTTTCATAGGCTTTAGGCTTAATGTACAGTGTGCCCCACACATGTGATGAAATGCTGCAAGCTTATTCAAATTTATTTTAAACAGAGTATCACCATTAACAACAACAACAGTTTTCTCTGATGATTTTGTACAGGCAAACTTTATTGCGCCGCCAGTACCTAAGGGCTCATCTTCAATTGAGAGTTGATACTGAAAATCTTTAGCCTGCGAATTTAAATATTCAATTATAGTTTCACTTTTATACCCAATTGAAAGTATAAATTTTTCAATCCCCTGTGTTTGCAGGTATGCTACAACATACGCCAGGAAAGGTTTTCCGGAAACGGGTGCCATACATTTGGGTAAATCAGGAATTACAGAACGCAATCTCGTTCCCAAGCCACCACCTAAAATTATGCATTCCTTAATCATTGCTTATTTCAAAATACTGTTCTTCTACCAACTGGCAAATTATATGACCAAGCATAATATGGCTTTCCTGAATTCTGGGTGTATCATGAGATGGAACATTGATAAGAAAATCGGAACAGGCTTTTAATTTGCCACCTGTGTCTCCTGTAAAACTTATGGTTATCATTCCCTTTTCCTTTGCAGTTTCAAAAGCATTTAAAATGTTTTTACTATTGCCTGAAGTACTTAGTCCAATCAATATATCACCTTTATTACCAATTCCTTTTATCATTCTGGAATAAATAACATCATACCCATAATCGTTGCCCACAGCAGTTATATAAGATGTATTGCAATGCAAAGCCTCAGCCGGCAAGGCATCTCTGTCAGTATAAAATCTTCCACTGAATTCCGCGGCTAAATGTTGTGCATCGGCTGCGCTGCCGCCATTTCCGCAAAACAAAACCTTGTTACCATTTTTAAAAGCATTTACCAAAACATATACACAATCTTTTACTGTTTGCAAGATTTTATCATCAAGTAAAATTTTATTTTTTACTTCAATTGAATTTGTAATTATATCTTTTATCTTTTCCATATTACACACACCACGTTGTTAAACCATATTTGGTAAACGTATAATTTTTTATTTCTCCACCAAAACTTTTTAATTTTTCAGCTACTGCATGATGAGTATTTCCCGGACAATAAAATATCATGAAACCCCCGCCACCAGCTCCACTTATTTTTCCACCGGTTGCGCCAGCTTTTTTTGCTGATTCATAAATTTCTTCAATGAGGCTGTTACTTATATTATGTGCCATTTGTTTTTTTTGTTGAAATCCGATGTTCAGTATCTCTCCAAATTCATTTAGCTTTCCTTTTAATAATGCCTCCTTCATCAATTTGGCCTGCTCTTTTAATTGATGCATAGCCTCAATGCTCTTCGCATTTTTTTCATTTACATTTTTCACTTGTTCAGTAATGATTAAAGCACTCTCCCTGCTTGTTGATGTGAAGTACAAAAGCAGGTTATTTTCCAGCTCGTGCAAATATTGTGATTTTATTCGTAAGGGGTTGACAATCACTTTATCATTTTCATAAAATTCCATATAATTTACTCCCCCAAACATTGCAGCATACTGATCCTGCTTGCCTCCGGTTAGGCTGAGATCTTCTCTTTCAATTTGATAAGCATAATGAGCAATATCATAATCACCCAAAGGAAGTTTAAGCATTTCAACAAAAGCACCTATGATTGCAACAACTAAAGTAGATGATGTTCCCAAACCTGAGCCCGCAGGAGCATCAACAAAAGTTGATAGCCGAAATCCGGTTGCAGGTATTCCATAATCTTTTTGAATACGATTATAAACGCCTTTTAGCAAATCTAATTTTCCGTTAACAGGCAGGCAAGCATTCCATTCATAATGCTCTTCTTCATTTCTATCTAAAGCTTGTATAATTATTTTTTTTTCAGAAAGTATTTCAATGTTGGCAAATGCAAATAAAGAAATGGTAGCATTTAAAATTGCACCTCCATACATATCACTGTAAGGGCTAACATCAGTTCCGCCGCCTGCAAGGCCAATACGAAGAGGAGCTTTACTTCTATAAATCAAAATTTTTAATTTGCTAAATTTAAAATTGCCTGCACCATGTTGTTCCAGCTATATTTTTTTTTCTCTTCACGAAGATGAGGCAAAAAATAATTTTCTCCTAATTGAAAGTATTGCTGAATTTTTTCAGCAATGTCGGCAGCATTAGGCTCAGCAATAAGCCCTGCTTTTTTATCAGGAACAAGTGAGGGCAAACCGCCAACATCAGTAACTATCATAGGCTTTTCAAAATGATAGGATAGAGGCGTGACACCACTTTGCGTAGCATTTCGATAAGGTTGTACAACACAATCTGCAGCGCCAAAATAATATTTTATCTCAGAATCAGGTATGAATTCAGTATGTAATATCAAATAATCTTTTATATCCAACTTATTTATAAGATGAGTATAGAAATTTTTGTCTTCGTAAAACTCTCCTGCAATAAGCAATTTTATTTTTTGATCTGAAGTTGATAAAATCTTCACTGCATCTAACAGAATATCAAGTCCTTTGTATTTTCTGATAAAACCAAAGAATAAAATTATATTATCAGTAATATCAATTCCCAACTTTTTTCTTGATTCTTGTTTGCTAATTTTTTCTCCAAAATTATCATACAAAGGATGTGGAACGAATTGAGCCGGCTTATGGTTGCCAAGCATTCTGAGATCGCTAAGTACTTTTTCACTCATGGTAATAAATGCATCAACAGGTTTTAGAAAGTACTTAGTGAAACCTTCATCGCCAATTCTTTTTTCATGGGGAATAATATTATCTGCAATGCAAATAATTTTTGTATGATTATTCTTTTTTACTCTTCTTAAAATTGTTCCAAAACATGGGCCCATAAAAGGCAACCAAAATCTTACAACAATAATATCAGGTTTTATTTTTTTTAATTGATTGCCAATTTTTATCCAGTTAAATGGGTTGACTGAATTTATAATGACTTTAATTTTTAAATTTTTTGGCGCAGGCTCTGATGAATATTGTGTGGTGCCGGGAAATAAAAAACCTGGATATTGTAATGAGAATGTATAAATAGTTGTATCAAATACCTGATCACCGAATTCCTTTGCCAATCGCTCATCGTAAGAAGCGAGGCCACCACGCAATGGATACGCAGGGCCGATTATAATAATTTTTTTTTTTGCAGACATGAAAAGATTAAGTGTTGAATCCTGATCTTTCTTCTATAAGGTAATTATTTCTATCAGTTGCGCTTCTTGCCAAAAGCTCGCCAAGAAAACCTGCAAGAAAAAGCTGAGTACCAATTATCATTGCAGCTATTGCAAAGAAAAATAATGGCCGCTGTGTAAATCCTGTTTTATCAAAAAAGAACTTTGATATTGTTAGATATATTGAAACACCAAAACCAAATAAAAATGCTATTGTACCCCACAACCCAAAAAAATGCATAGGATTTTTTCTAAACTTACCAACAAATACAATTGATGCCAGATCTAAAAATCCATTGATAAATCTCTTCCAACCAAATTTAGTTTTGCCATATTTTCGTGGATGATGCTGAACTACTTTTTCCCCAAATTTTCTAAAGCCCGCCCATTTTGCAAGCAGCGGAATATACCGATGCATTTCACCATATACTTCAATATTTTTTACAACTTTTTTTCTGTAGGCTTTTAATCCGCAATTAAAATCATGCAAATAAATTCCTGAAACTTTTCTGGTAGCAGCATTAAATAATTTGGAGGGAATATTTTTGCTTAATGTATTATCGTAACGTTTTTTCTTCCAGCCGCTAACAATGTCAAATCCATTTTCAAGAATCATCTTTCTTAACTCAGGTATTTCATCGGGGCTATCCTGCAGATCCGCATCCATAGTGATTATCACATCTCCCTTGGCTGCTTTAAAACCTTCATTTAATGCAGCACTCTTGCCATAGTTTCGCTGAAATTTTATTCCTTTTATATTTTGATTTTGCAAATGCAGATTTTCAATAACGCTCCATGAATTATCTCTGCTGCCATCATCCACCATAATTATTTCGTAGGTATAATTATTATCCTGCATTACTCTTTCTATCCATGCAGATAGCTCAGGCAAAGATTCTTCTTCATCAATAAGAGGAATTACAATTGATAGGTCCATTATGTTCCCATTTGATTAATGTGCTCTTCTTCTAAAAGCCGGGGGTTTTTCTTAGTAACACCAGCCCCAATAAGTGAAGCTATGGCACCTAAAAAAAGGTACCCAATCAAAGCACCTCCAATTAAAAAAACTGTAAAGAATCTTTTTGTTAATTCAAGTGTTTTATCTATTTGTTCCTGCGATACATTATTTTTTTCTGACATTTTTTTTCTTGCCTCATCCATTCCTTTTTCTTTAAATTCAGGAAATACTGCCATAAAAATAATCAGAAACACGATCATCAGGATAGTTACTGTAGCAGCTACTTTAAAACCATGTGCGAAATAATTTCCGAAGGTTGAATTATGATCTACCTGTTTCCCGTACTGCATTATTGACCATATAATTCCGACAAAAAAGATTAAATATATTACCCATTGAAAAGATCCGTTCATACTAATTCCCATAAAAGTTTCACCAATAGAAACGGCAATCATTATCAATCCGATTATTAAACCTTTTGTAATTGTTGTAGTTATTTTTTGTGGCATGTTAGTTTTTATTTATTCAAAAATAGTTTGTCTCCATTAATAATCCCAAACGTTTTTCCTTTTAATGTTTTGCCTATATAAGGATTGTTGCGTGATTTGGAATAAATATTTTCTTCTTTAAAAATATATTCAGCATCCGGATCAAATAAAGTGAGGTTTGCCTTATTCCCCTTTTTAATTTCAGGAAGATTAAATCCAAATATTTTCCTGATATTTTCTGTTTGCATTTTTATAAAATCGGAAAATGCAATTCCGCAAATACCGGCAATTCCAAACACACTTTCTAAACCTATCATTCCAAATTTTGCATATTCAAATTCGCAGGTCTTATCATCCCAATGCTGTGGTTGGTGATGGGATGCAATAAAATCTATCACCTTATTTTTTACGCCCTGTCTAAGAGCAAGCATATCTTCTTTGGTTCTTAAAGGCGGATTTACTTTTAAGTTTGTGTCATAATTTTGTATATCCTTATCGCAAAAAAATAAATGGTAAGGAGTAACAGAACAACTAACTTTTAATCCATCCTGTTTTGCTTTCGTAATTAATTCTAAAGATTTTTTTGTGGAGATGCCTGTAAAATGAATTTTGGAATTTGTATATTTTACAAGCTCAATATCTCTTGCAATTAAAATTTCTTCTGAAATGGTAGGCTTTCCCGGTAAGCCAAGTTGTATTGAAACTATCCCTTCATTCATTAAGCCTCCCGGAGTAATATTTTTATCATCCGGCAGTTGAATTATTGTGCCGTTAAAAGCTTTGATATATTCTAGCGCTTTAAGCAAAATGCCGGAAGATTGTAAAGAATTGATCCCGTCTGTAAAAGCAACAGCTCCGGAGTTTTGCATATCATACATTTCATTCAACTCTTTGCCCTCTGCACTTTTTGTAATAGCACCTATTGGATGAATTTTTACGGGAAGATGTTTGCTTCTTTGAACAATGTATTCAATCTGTGATTTATTATCAACAACAGGGTTTGTATTAGGAATCAGCATTACTTCGCTGAAACCACCTGCTGCTGCAGCATTTGAGCCGGTTTCCAAAGTTTCTTTATTTTCATCTCCCGGGTCACAAAAGTTTGCAAAACAATCAATCCATCCGATAGAAGCATGCAGGTTTTCTTTTGAAATTGTTGTATCAGCAGAAATATTTATTTCTTTATTAATTTTTGTAATAATTCCATTTTCAATTAAAATATCCGTGGGTTCTGTATCTTGGAAAGATGAAGTGATTATTACACTCTTGAGTAAAACCTTCATTAGGTTTATAGAAATTTGATTGTGCTAAGATAACAGGAAATAATTAAAAGAAATTGCAATTAAAAAATCAACTGCACTTCTGCAATTGGCCATGTCGGGATGGCAAAGATCTACAATAGATATAATATTCAATTCTGTAAGCGCTGAAAAACTTTATCAGAAAAAGACCAATCAAATTTATTTTCACCCAAAAAAGTTTTATATAATGGCTGACCGTACCTGAGAAAATTAATGCCCATTTCTTTCACAAGCTCTAAATCTTTTTCCCAATATTTATAGGGCCTGCATTTCTCCATTTCATCCATTCGATACCATCCATTGTCAATTGTAGGAATACTGTTTTCAATACCTGTTGCAAAAAGAAAGTTAGAGGTCATAATAATCTAAAAATAAAATATTCGATTAACCTGCTAATAAATTAAAAAACGACTGCGGGTTAATCATTGTGCAATGTAACCTTTGGAGGCTTAAGCCTTAAAACCTTTGTAATAAAAAAATCACCACATAACATTCCCAATATTGGCGCAATGCAATAAAGCCAAAAAGAGTTCCATTCACCCGAAACAATTGCCGATGCAAAAGTGCGTGCAGGGTTCAAACTTGTTCCGGTATATGGAGATTCAAAAGTTATAAAAATCAACAACAGTATTGCTACAAATGATGCCGTGTATTTGTTTAATTGCTTTTTAATGTTACTGTAAAGCACTACTGCTATAAGAATAAATGAAATTAAAAATTCAAGAATGAAGGCGATTATAATTCCGGCTGAAGAGGGTTGTGTTACAACAAAATTTACACTGGGATGAGACATGTATTTGGGTAAGATCAAATAAACTAAATATACTCCGGCAGCGCCTCCTAAACATTGAAAGATTGCATAAAATATTGCATTTATTGCACTGATATTTCCTAAACGATATTGTATGAGTGTAACGGCAGGATTTATGTGTGCCCCGGATTTTTTTCCAAAAGAAGAATTTAAAATATATAAAGCAGTAATACCGATCACAAGTCCGATCAAAAACCTTCTTAATAAAGGGCTTTGGAAATAATGATGAAAAGAAAACCCCGGGTATTCAAAAACAATAACAGCTAAAGCTGCTGCTGCCATAAATATTCCTAAACCAAGTGCTTCGCATAAATATAGAATAAGATTTTTCTTCAATTAATAATTATTGGTGAAGATGATTTATTTATTTCATGCGGTCTAAAAGGTGTTGCCCAACTCTTAATGCATTCGCCATAATGGTTAATGCAGGATTGACTGCGCCGCTGGAAGGGAAAAAACTTCCATCAACAACATACAGATTATTTATTTCATGCGCCCTGCAGTTTACATCCAGAACAGAAGTATTTTCATCAATACCAAAACGTGCAGTACCACACTGGTGGCCAACTGCAGCCAATTCAATTTTTTTGGTAAGATAAAAACTATGAGGAATGATACTATGCTTTGAATCGATGCTGTACAATATTGTTTTTATTTTTTTTATCATTCGTTTAAACCCCTCCAAATTATTGTCTTTATAGTCAAGATGAATTTGATCATTAATAACTGTAACCCTGTTTTCAGGATCAGCGAGGTCTTCACCCGTCATCCACCAATCAATAGAGTGAGAAGCAATTTCTCCTAAAATAAATCCGGGAGTAAAAAATGGTGCATCCGGGGCAATCTGTCCTTTGTTTGATTTTCCCAACAACTGTATATGCCCCATCGGGAATTTATATTCTTCATTTCCCCAGTAAAAATCATTTATGGCAAGCGTTTTTTGAAAAACTGTATGATTGGGTTTTAATGAAACGCCGATCATAGCCACAGCATTATGTTTCATGTAGTTTCTGCCAACCTGGTCACTTTTGTTTGCCAATCCATTGGGATGAGAATTGTTAGCACTTTTTAATAATAATGCGGCAGAATTTATTGCGCCTGCCGATAAAATAAATAGGTCTGCAGAAAATTGATGAAGCTGTGTACCTATCTCGACATCGGCACTTATAACTTCATTTCCGGTACTGTTGGTATTTAGTTTTATAACTTTTGCATCAGTAAGCAAAGTAACATTCTCATTAAAGGTTGCAGGCCTTACACAATTAATATCTGCATCACTTTTTGCATGTAACATGCATGGGTATCCATCGCAGGTATCGCAGCGAATACATTTTGATTTTATTGCATCATCTTCATTTAATTTTATGCCAATGGGTAAGTGAAATGGATGAAGCCCTTTGGCAACAAGATTATCATGAAGCTCCTGAATCCTTGGCTCATGGCTTACTGCAGGGTATGGATATTCAGCGCTTCTGTAAGCT
>JALYYX010000310.1 GCA_030946075.1 Bacteroidota bacterium
CCTACTACCAGCATGTCTGCCTGCTGTTCTTTTACAATTCTTACAATTTCTTTTGCCCGGTTTTTAAAACCTAAAAATCCTTCTGATATCAATCCCCGGTCGCTCATCTGTTCTACATAAAAATCCATTTGCTGCTGGTCGCTTCTTGTTTCATAATCATCACTTTCTTTACCTAATAATTTTGCAGAAGCACTTTCTACAACATGCATAAAAAGATATGTTGTTTTCTCTCTTCCCTGCCCAATTGCGTAAGCAATAAGTTTTTTATCATTCTCTGTAAAATCTAGTGCCACTGCTATTTTCCTGAATTCAGGAATATCAAGGCTTAAAATATTATTTTTATCAGGATGCATTTGAAAAGGGTGCGATTTTATTTTCCCCATTAAAGGCTGAACGATTATATAAATAAGTAATGAAATAAAAAGTAATGCGACAACAATGGTAAAGACTTTTGGTATGATAGCAGTGCTTACAAATATTGATGTTGCTTCATTCGCCAGCATTTTAAAATTTAAATAAATAAGAACGGCGGCAATAACCCATGCCACAATTTTTGTTACAGGCCTTATAACAAAAATGCCCATTGTTTTTTTATCACTCACAAAATGTATGAGAGGGATAATTGCAAAACCTAACTGAAGGCTTAGTATTACCTGGCTCAATACTAACAATGCATCTATTTTATTATCACCATAAATTAAAATAACAAGAAGCGCAGGGATGATGGCTAACAATCTTGTTACCAACCTTCTCACCCAGGGGTTAATGCGTAAACGCAAATAGCCTTCCATTACAATTTGCCCGGCCAGAGTGCCCGTAATTGTTGAGCTTTGGCCTGCGGCAATTAATGCTATCGCAAAAAGTTTTGGTGCCAGGGTGGTTCCCAGCAATGGCGCTAATAATTTATGTGCTTCATGTATTTGTGCAACACCTGAGTTTCCTGTTTTAAAAAAAACTGCTGCTGCTAAAATTAAAATAGCTGCATTTACAAAGAAGGCTATGTTTAAAGCGATGGTGCTGTCGATCAAATTAAACTTTAGTGCCTGTGTTATTCCGGCCTGAGTGCGATGGATTTTTCTTGTTTGCACCAATGCGGAGTGGAGGTACAAATTATGCGGCATTACAGTGGCGCCAATAATTCCAATTGCAATATACAGTGCTTCATTGTTAGGAAAGGTGGGAATAAATCCGGCACCAACTTCTGCTAAATTTGGTTGCGCTAAAATTATCTCTATTAAAAAAGAAACAGCAACTACGCCAACCAATGTAATAATAAATGCCTCCATTTTTCTTATGCCCATTCTTTGTAAATAGAGTAAAAGAAAAGTATCCAGCACTGTTATACAAACGCCCCACACCAACGGCAGGCCTGTTAACAGTTGAATGCCGATAGCCATACCTAAAACTTCTGCAAGGTCAGTAGCTGCTATTGCTATTTCAGCAAGAATGTATAACATGAAATTGACAGGCCGGGGATATGTTTCCCGGTTAGCTTGCGCAAGGTCGCGGCCTCTTACAATTCCTAACCTGGCTGATAAATTTTGAAGAAGCAATGCCATTAAATTGCTCATAAGCAAAACCCAAATGAGTGTGTATCCGAATTTACTTCCGCCCTGCAGATCTGTAGCCCAGTTTCCCGGATCCATATAACCAACGCTAACTAAATATGCAGGGCCTAAAAAAGAAAAAATTCTCTTCCAGCCTATGAGCTTTTTTGTATCAACACTTTCGTGAACCTCGCTTAACGAATAGTCGCTATCTGTTTTATCAATCATTAGGGCAAAGATATTTTTTATAAGCCGTTTTTAAAATATTATAACAGCTAATGAACGAAAACAAAAGAAGAATGAAAAATGTAAATTATTTATTTTACATTGTAATTAAGTTGTACAGTGCCGTTAGAATAGGTTCTTGAATCTATGAGAGTGAGTGATGTTCTTTTATTTAATTCTTTTACTAACGGAATTCCCTTTCCAAGCATAACAGGAATAATTGCTAAACTGATTTCATCAACAAGATTAAGATTAAGAAAAGAAGTAAAAAGTTCACCTCCACCAAATATTATAATATCTTTTCCGTCCTCATTTTTTATTTTTTCTACTGATTCTATTACATCTTTATTTATTAACCGGAATGGTTTTTCGATTGTGTTTAATGTAGTTGAGAAAACATACACTTTATTGCTTCCAAATAAATTGGCCGCTTGTTTTGAAAATTCATACGTTTTTCTCCCTAAAAAATAAGTATCAAATCTTTTCATCTGTTCTGCAAAATCAATTTCCCGGTTTACAATTATCCAGTCAAACTCATTATCAGGCCCTGCAATGAAACCATCTAAACTAATTGCGAATCCTGCAATAATCTTTCTCATAATTAACCGAAGATTTTTAAAAAATGTTTGTGTGATTATTGTACCTCTGAATTTAAATGTGCAAAATTGTTTTTTAAAAATATATATTTTTCTGTACTTTGTTTTCCCTTTCTCACCAAAACTTATAGTAATGAATAACAAAAAACACAAATCTCCCCGCCGTGAATTTTTAGGAAAAATAGCTGCAGGCGCTGCTGCCCTCGGTTTGCTAAGCATTCCTTCATCAGTAAAAGCGGCCCCGGCTTTGTTTGATGAAACTACTCATGATGCAGATGAATTCTTTAAAAAAATAAAAGGTAAACATCGCATCATGTTTGACGCACCAAAACCCAATGGCCTGTATCCTTTTGTATGGCCCAAGGTTTTTTTACTAACAAATGCTGCCACCGGTACTCCTGAAAAGGATAACAATGTAGTAGTTGTTTTGCGGCATGAGGCAATACCTTATGCTTTCGAGAATAGCCTTTGGACAAAATATAAATTCGGTGATATGTTTAAAGTAGATGATCCCCGTTCAAAAGCAACAGCCGTGAGTAATCCATTTTGGAAACCAAAAGTTGGGGACTATCAGGTACCGGGTTTTGGTAATGTGGCCATTGGTATAAATGAGTTACAGGATAGCGGTGTAATGTTTGTTGTATGTAATGCAGCTATGACAGTTTACTCAGCAGTGGTAGCGCAACAAATGAAGATGAATGCTGCCGATGTATTAAAAGAATGGACAGCAGGTGTTTTACCGGGCGTACAAATTGTTCCATCAGGTGTATGGGCTGTTGGCAGAGCTCAGGAACATGGTTGTGCTTATTGCTTTGCAGGATAGTTTGCAGGGTAGCTTTTCATAGCAATTTCTTTTGATTTTTTAATAGGCTCAAAGGGGCCAAACTTATGTTGTTTTGCTGAAAATGCATCTGCATAAGGTCCAAAGGGATAGTCTACAGGTTTAGAGTTAAGCACCGGAAAATCAAATGGAAATATTTTTTGGGGATGTGGTTGTGAATTAATGTACGCTGCCACATCCCATGCTTCATCTTCACTTACTAAGGGATCAGTATATGTTGCACCTAAAGGCATATTACTTTTTATAAATGAGGCAAGC
>JALYYX010000325.1 GCA_030946075.1 Bacteroidota bacterium
AATAAATTTTCGAAGCAAGGTCTCTTCCAAAGGGTTCAAGTACAGGAAATATCACACGGCTGTATTGTGGAATTACAGTATAACCTTCTACATAGTCAAAAACACCATCCGGCTGCGGATCGTTTTGATTATTCAATCTATCTAAATTTACAAGGGTAAGAATGGGAGTTCCCTGATTTATGTTTCCAAAAGGCACATATCTTTTTGCACCAAGGCCAGGCTCCTGATATAAAACATCGAGTTTAAAATCCTGTCTCTCCAATGTGCCGAAACCCACGCTGTACACATTCTTCATCATTAATTGCCAAATGGGCAATGCAGGCCTTTGAGAAGTTGCTTTTAATAATTTTAAGAATAAAACTTTTTGATTTCCTGATGTTGTATCCGGCGGAAGATCCTGTGAAAATTCGCCTACCTGATAAACTTTTCCATTGTATGTATATTGATAAGCAACAGCCAAAACCTCATCAGGCTGCAGTGGCTGACTCAGAGAAACAAAACCGATTTTAGGATTAAAAATGTATTGGCTGGAATCTAATTTCCGTGCAAATGTTTTTTCAAAATCCTGAACAGGGCTTAATCCCAAAGCCAAAAGCTGGCTTGTGATCAGTGAAGGATCTCTGCTTGAGGGATTGCTAACAATAGTGCTGTATTCTGAATTTGAATTGTTAGTAGGCAAGGTTCCACCGCCTCCAAAAATTTGTCTAAATGGTGTTCCTTCCCCGAGGTCCATTAGTCCAACTATTTCCCGTGCATCAGTTGTTGTTCCATTTTTATTGGTAACCCAAACTTCCATTCGTAAAATTTGCACCGCAGTTGTAACAGCTGGCAAAGTGCTCATAGCCTGGTTATAATTATTTTTAAAATATTGGCCTAAAAGAAAGTGTCTGTTCTCTTCGTATTCATCTACTTTTATTTCAAATTGCTGCGCTGCTGCGCCACCCTGCAGATTTACAGATTGCCGCTGGGATTTTTGGTTTGCTAAAACTGATGTTACATATAATTTACCAAACTGTAATTGTGTTTTTATTCCAAATAATGATTGAGCACCGGGGATTAATGTACTTCGTGATGCAAAAGACACATTGCCTGCCTCAATCCGCTTTATAATCTCATCATCAGTTCCCGTATAATCTAATTTTAATTGATTGGTAAAATCAAGATTCGCTAAAGTGTTATAGCTGATAGGAAATTTTAATTTATTGCCGATGTTAGCATTTACATTTAACTGGGCAGCCATATCAAAATCAAACCCTCCATTCTTTCTTGCCCGTTCCGGCAGCGTGGGATTTTTTATATTTTGTCCCCGATAACCTGCTGTAATATCAACATTTCCCTGAGGCTGAATTTCAACTTTTCCATTCCCAAATAAACGGTTGAAAAGATTATCATAAACATTTAATTTTGGTTTTACTCTTCCCCTGTTCAGGATGCTCAAGGTATTAGCTCTCTTTTTAAAATAGTCTATTTCATCTTTTCGGCTTTGCAATACCATAAACTCATCATACGTATACCAGGTAGGCATTCTGTAAAATCTGGTACCGATCTTTTCAAACAGATAATATCTTTTTGTTTCAGGATCGTAAGCAACGGAATCTGTAATATTGGATGGAAGTTTAAGATCGAAAGTTCGTTGTTCGTTAGAAATAAAATCACCTCTTCTATCATGAATGGGATATGGAAGTGAATCTTTATTGGATGTATTATTTTGTGCAAATATTGGCGTAGATGTAACTACAATATAACACAATAAGCCTAAGCCAAATAGTTTTGGAAAACGTTTTCTTTGAAGCAACATCCATCAATAATTAGGGTAGAATTTTCTCAAATAGCTTTTAGTGCTTTTTTAATAATGTCCTCAAGGTGTGTTATGGTTGGTTCGGTTTGAATTATTTTGTTAACTGCCTGTTCAGCAATGGGTTTTGATATTCCCAACGATACCAGAGCATTTAACGCATCCTGCCCTAAACTATTGCCTTTTACAAGAGTTATATTTACGTCAAAATGCTGCTTGTTCACTTTATCTCTTAATTCTAAAACCAATCTTTCAGCTGTCTTTCTTCCTATGCCTTTTACCGTTTCCAGTAATTTTGCGTTACCTTGTAAAATTGCTCTGTTTACTTCATCTGGCTTCATTGAAGACAACATCATTCGGGCAGTTGCTGCACCAACGCCTGAAACGCTTATCAGCATTGCAAACATTTCCTTCTCAAGCGTATCAAAAAAACCATATAAAGTATGCGAATCTTCTTTTACCTGCAGGTAAGTAAATAATTTACCTTCAGTAAGATTTTGAATATGTGACCAGGTGTTAAGGCTAATGTTCACTTCATAGCCAACTCCATTTACATCAACATATACCACTGCCGGGTTTTTATAGGAAAATTTGCCTGCTAAATATGCTATCATATTTTAAAAGTCATCTCAAAAATAAGTATTTCATTCCGTTGAAAACCAATATTAAGAATTTGTTTTACGCTGATTAAACAAATAGCAGTATGTTGTAATTTTAAATTTTTAAAATAGAATAATGAGCCAAAAAATAACAGCCGCCATTACAGCCGTTGGAGCTTTTGTTCCCGAATACAAATTAACCAATGCAGAGCTGGAAACCATGGTGGATACAAACGATGAATGGATAAAAAGCAGAACAGGGGTTGAAGAAAGAAGAATATTAAAAGGAGAAGGAAAAGGCGTTTCAGACATGGGCGCACCGGCTGTAGAAGAACTTTGTAAAAAAAGGGGAATTCAGCCCTCAGAAATTGATCTGATTATTTGCTGTACTGTTACAGCCGATATGTTATTTCCAGCGTCAGCAAATATTATCGCTAATAAAATAGGTGCAGTAAACTGCTTTGGGTTTGATCTTGGGGCCGCATGCTCGGGATTTTTATTTGGTGTAACAACAGGCGCTGCATTTATTGAAAGCGGACGATATAAGAAAGTTGTTGTTGTGGGTACAGACAAAATGAGTGCCATCACAGATTACAGCGACAGAACAACATGCATACTTTTTGGTGATGCAGCTGCAGCCATTTTATTAGAACCAAATTTTGAAGGCTATGGCG
>JALYYX010000346.1 GCA_030946075.1 Bacteroidota bacterium
ATGTAGATAAATTTTGTATGTTGGTAAAGCAATGAAGTACTCAATACTTTTGTCTTGGAATATTATGGCAAAACGTATACTTAGTGTAGCTTTCAAAGCCTACCAACAGCACCAGGCAATGCTTCTGCCTCCCTCACTGGATGAGTTAATTACACAAGGTCATCCGGTAAGAGTGGTAAGTGAAGTGCTGGATAAAATAGACATAGATCCTTTACTGAAGAAGTATAAAGGTGGCGGCTCCAGCAGCTTTCATCCCCGTATGCTTTTAAAAGTGTTGGTGTACTCCTATATTAATAACATTTACAGCAGCCGCAAAATAGAAGCAGCCTTAAAAGAAAATATTCACTACATGTGGCTCAGTGGTATGAGCACACCGGACCACAATACCATTAACCGTTTTAGAAGTGAGCGTTTAAAAGAAGTGTTGCGTCAGGTATTTACACAGGTAGTGCTTTTGCTTGCAGAGCAGGGGGTGCTAAATATTAAAGAACTTTATACAGATGGAACCAAGATAGAAGCCAATGCCAACCGCTACACCTTTGTATGGGGCAACGCCATTAAAACAAGTAAAGAAAGAATTAAAAAACAGCTGGGTGAGTTATGGCAATATGCACAGAAGGTGGCAGCAGCAGAACTGCCCGATACAGACCCAACTACCTTTAATAAAATAGATGCAGACAAAGTAGAGCAAACCATTGAGCAAATCAATGAAGCCTTAAAGGATAAGCCTGTAAGCACACAGGTAAAACAAAAGCTGAGTTATGCAAAAAAGAACTGGCCTGCTAACTTAAAAAAATATGAGGCGCAGGAAAAAATATTAGGCGGAAGAAACAGCTACTCCAAAACAGATAACGATGCCTCCTTCATGCGTATGAAAGAAGACCACATGCTTAACGGACAACTAAAGCCGGCTTATAACTTTCAAATCTCCACCAACAATCAATACATTGTAAACTACTCACTGCATCAAACCACAGCCGACACCACTACCCTGCAGGAGCATACTGAACTCTACAAAAAACAATATCACCAACCACCTGCAATCATCACTGCTGATGCAGGTTACGGCTCTGAAGAAAATTATCAATACTTGAGTGAGAATAATATTGAAAACTATGTAAAGTATAATTACTTTGATAAGACCCAAAGCAATAAAGCCGATAAGAAATATCCTTTTAAACCAGAGAATCTTTATTACAACAGTGAAAATGATCATTACATCTGCCCGATGGGGCAACAGATGCAAAATATAGGTGCACATCAAACAAAAACCAAAACAGGCTTCACCCAAACTATCACCCGTTACCAAACTAAGAACTGCAATGGTTGTCCTTTAAGAGGAGTCTGTCATAAATCTAAGAGCAATCGTATTATAGAAGTTAATCACAGCCTTAATAAATATAAACACCATGTACGGCAAAATCTAAACAGTGAGAAAGGCATTTATCACCGCAAAAAACGTCCCTGGGATGTGGAACCTGTGTTTGCAAACATCAAAAATAATCATCACTTCAAACGCTTCCTCCTCAGAACAAAACCAAAAATAGAAATAGAAGCAGGATTACTGGCTCTGGCACACAATCTGAGAAAGAAAGTAGCATGAAAGAACTTTGCTACCCCTTTAATCACCCATAATTTTAAAACCTGTGTCCTCCCAAATAAAAATGATATTTTTATCAGCAATATTTATAACAATAAAAAACCGCCTCAATTGTTATGAGACGGCTTCTGCAGCTTACAACTTGTAGCTTGTTCATTTTAAAATACTTCTGCTTATTACCATTCGCTGCACCTCACTCGTACCTTCATATATCTGTGTGATCTTTGCATCTCTCATCATTCTTTCTACATGATATTCTTTTACGTAGCCATACCCGCCATGAATTTGCACAGCCTCCGTTGCGGCCCACATTGCAGTTTCGCTGGCAAATACTTTTGCCTGTGCTGCACTAACAGTGTAATCTAAATTATTATCTTTTTCCCATGCCGCTTTTAAACAAAGCAAACGGGCAGCTTCTATTCTTGTAGCCATATCGGCCAATTTAAACTGAATTATTTGGTGATGCATTATTTCTTTTCCAAACGCTTTTCGTTCTTTGGAATATTGCAGACTTCTTTCATAAGCTCCTGATGAAATCCCGAGTGCCTGAGATGCAATTCCTATCCGGCCTCCATTTAATGTTTGCATGGCAAACTTAAAACCAAATCCATCTTTTCCAACCCTGTTTTCTTTTGGCACTTTTACATCATTAAATAAAATACTGTGCGTATCGCTTCCTCTTATCCCTAATTTATTTTCTTTCGCACCTACTGTAACCCCGGGCCAGTTTTTTTCTATAATGAATGTATTTATTCCGCGGCTTCCTTTGCTAACATCAGTTTGTGCCATTGCTAAATAAACCGATGCTGTTCCGCCATTTGTTATCCAGTTTTTTGTTCCATTCAATATATAATGATCTCCTTTATCTTCCGCGACCGTTCTTTGCGAAGTGGCGTCGCTGCCAGCTTCGGGTTCACTTAATAAAAAAGCTCCGATGTATAATTCCCCTTCTTTTTTACCCTGAGCCAGAGGGACCAAATATTTTTGTTTTTGTTCTTCAGTTCCATATTTTTCAAGTCCCCAGCAAACAAGACTATTGTTTACACTCATGCAAACACTTGTGCTTGCATCAATCTTGCTTATCTCTTCCATTGCTAAAACATAACTCACTGTATCTAATCCGGCACCTCCGTATTTTGTATCAACCATCATTCCCATAAAACCAAGATCAGCCAACTTCATCACCTGCTCCTTTGGAAATTTTTGCAATTCATCCCTTTCAATCACACCGGGTAAACATTCATTCACTGCAAAGTCACGTGCAGCCTGCCTTATCATTAATTGCTCTTCGGTTAATTGTAATTCCATAAATCATTTTAGTGGCACAAAAATAAGGTAAGATTAAGCACTATTAAAAAATGTATTAACCTATATTTAGCGCAGAGCTTGCATTTACGGATAAATAATGAGTATCTTTACAATTCATATTCTCCCTCTTAGCAGACTAGATAATCTTCTCTTTAATGTAAAGCTCATCAGGTCTTAGGTTGTTGAGCATATAAAATTAACGTCCCGTAAATACGGGATAATTATTTACATTAAACAATTATACATTGTCATTTAAAAATTTAAATTTAATTGAGCCTATATTAAAGGCTCTTGAAACTGAGGGATACACAATTCCCACACCCATCCAGGAACAGGGAATACCAGTGGTTTTGGAAGGAAAAGATTTGTTGGGATGTGCACAAACCGGAACAGGAAAAACGGCAGCATTTGCTATTCCCATCTTACAAAATTTGTATAACAACAAGCATGAAGAAAAAGGTAGCTGGAATATTAAAGCACTTATTTTAACGCCTACAAGAGAACTTGCAATACAGATTGATGAAAGCTTTGCGGCTTACGGAAAGTATACAGGGTTAAAACATCTTGTTGTCTTTGGAGGTGTCTCACAATACCATCAAACAGCTTCATTAAGAAGAGGAGTTGATATTTTAATTGCCACTCCGGGAAGATTACTTGATTTGATAGAACAAAGATTTATCAGCCTGCAACACATACAAATGTTTGTGCTTGATGAGGCAGACCGTATGCTGGATATGGGATTTATTAATGATGTGAGAAGGATCATTGCCAAACTTCCGGCAAAAAGACAAACATTATTTTTCTCAGCTACAATGCCTGCAGAAATTTCAAGTCTTTCAAAAAGTATATTAACTAACCCAACAAGAATAGAAGTTACACCGGTTTCTTCTACAGCTGAAAAAGTAGAACAAGCGGTTTATTTTGTAGAGAAGAATGATAAGCGGTCATTGCTTATTCATTTATTAAAAGATCCGGAAATTAAAAGCGCTTTGGTTTTTGCCAGAACAAAATATGGCGCTGATAAAATTGCTAAGGAATTATACAGGGCAAATATTAAAGCTGATGCCATCCACGGAAATAAAAGCCAGGCGGCAAGGCAGAAGGCATTAACTGATTTTAAAAATGGTAAGATAAGAGTGCTGGTAGCAACTGATATTGCAGCAAGAGGAATTGATGTTGATGACTTGAGCCATGTAATAAATTTTGAATTGCCAAATGTTGCTGAAACTTATGTACATAGAATAGGGCGAACAGGAAGAAGAGGATTGAGTGGCATTGCAATATCTTTTTGTGATGTAGAAGAAAGAGAATTTTTGAGAGATATTAATAAACTCATCACACAAAATATTCCTGTTATTGAAGATCATCCTTTCCCCAGCCCAACAAGATTTGTACAGGCACCTACCGTTCAAAAAAATCCTATGTCAAGAAAGCCGGCATCGCATGCAAACTTCAGGAGAACAAGAGGATGGAGCCAGAGCCGGTAGACAGAAGTAAATAAAGTATATAAAGTAAATAAAGTATATAAAGTAAGTAAAGTAGATAAAGTTTCTAATTATAAAAGTAAATGCTGATCGTTTGGTCAGCATTTTTTTTATTTATCTTAGTAAATAAATATATTTTATGGGGAAAAAAGATAAACGGGTTAATGCCTATATTAAAAATGCGCAACCATTTGCCAAACCAATTTTAAATCATTTGCGGGGGCTTGTACATGCGGCATGTCCTGAAGTAGAAGAAACTATTAAATGGAGCTTTGCCTGCTTCGATTATAAAGGGACTTTTTGCAGTATGGCTGCTTTTAAGCAGCATTGTACATTCGGGTTTTGGAAATATGCTTTACTAAAAGATCCCAAAGGCTATTTAGGAGAAAGATTTAATAAGGGAGGGGAAGCAATGGGAAATTTAGGAAGGATTAAGGCAATGGAAAATCTTCCACCTGATGAAGTAATCATCGATCTTATAAGGCAGGCTAAAAAATTAAATGATGACGGTGTGAAATTACCCTCAAGAAAAACTAAGGCAAAAGAACCATTGGTTGTTCCTGATTACTTTACAAAAGCATTGAATAAAAACAAAAAAGCATCTCAGGCATTTGAAAAATTTCCTCCCTCTCATAAAAGGGAATATTTGCAATGGATTACGGAAGCAAAAACAGATGAAACAAAAAACCGCAGAATGGATACAGCGCTTGAATGGATTGCTGAGGGTAAAGGAAGAAACTGGAAGTATGAAAGAAAAAAATACAGATAAAACTGGGCTATCCGCATTGGTTTGATCTCGGACGTTAATAATTTAGCTTTTCCGCCTCAGGCAGATCAACTTTTAAAATAATATTGGGCTTCCCTGGCTGCGTGACGCAGTTAGGCAGGTGTTGGAGACTGACGTTTTTCAAATTTCCCACCATCGGCAATACTTGTTCGTCGTTAGCGGGTATTGTAAAGCGACACAAATAATTTTTTTTTATCAGTTTAAATGGAAGACAGAAATTTTAAGCCGTTTCCAGTTTTGAAAACAGAAAGGCTGACATTGAGACAACTTGAAAGTAGTGATGCTAATGAAATATTTGCTCTGCGTTCGGACGGGAACGTAAACAAATATCTTGACAGGAAACCAAGTAAATCAATTGATGACGCAAAGACTTTCATACAGACTATTAATGAAAACATCCAAAGAAATGATTCAATTTATTGGGCAATCACATTGAACGGTGCTGACAAACTAATTGGAACAATCTGTTTATTTGACTTTTCGGACGACAATTTAAAGGCAGAAATTGGATATGAATTATTACCCGGCTTTCAGGGAAAAGGAATAATGCAGGAAGCGACTTCAAAAGTAATTGACTTTGGAATTCAACATATCGGACTAAATTCAATAGAAGCATATACTCATTTTGAAAACCAAAGTTCAACACGACTTTTGGAGAAATTTAATTTTAAAAAACATAGCGTTGATGGAAACAACTTAATGATATTTAAATTGACATTTAATAGCTGAAAGAAGAACAACGAAGCGCTAACTTGGAGTCTGGCGTTATTGAGATAGGACCTTGTTAGATTCGGCTATAATTAGCTATGAGCTTCAGTTTCGGCTCCATGTTAGTAATCTGCCTGCCGGTAGGCAGGTATAGCTTTCCCGCCTTCAGGCGATTTAACTTTTAAAAAAATATTATGCAAAGAAGAAGATTTATTGAAATGGGTGGCTGGCGGGTATCTCAAAAAACGCCATGCAGTGAACCTTGATAGCGGCTATAATCATCAAAATTCTTCATTACATTTGAGTATGGAAAAAAGCCTAAAAATAGTTCAGTTGAAAGATAAAAATACCGATTTCCTTTATTGGTCTTCAAGAACAGAAATTGAAAGACTTCAGGCTGTTGAAACCTTGAGACACCAATACATAAATTATAAAACCGATGTTCAGTCAAGACTTCAAAGAGTTTATAGAATTATTAATCAAAAACAAAGCTGAATATTTAATTGTTGGTGGCTATGCAGTTGGCATACATGGTCATCCGCGATATACTGGTGACTTAGACATTTGGCTAAATCCCACAATACAAAATGCAGAATTAATATTAAAATCTGTAAACGAGTTCGGCTTTTCTTCATTTAAGCTCAGTATTGAAGATTTTACTAAACCAGGTAATGTTATTCAATTAGGCAATCCTCCTCTTAGAATCGATTTAATCACTGAAATTGACGGCGTTACTTTTAAAGAGTGTTTTAAGAATCGAAAAGAGGTTACAATTGGCGGCTTGCAGATTAATTTTATTGGTTATAATGATTTACTGAGAAACAAAAAAGAGTCTGGACGGCCCCGTGATATAGACGATATAGATAAACTTAAATAAATTAATTTGTTTTCTAACTTTAAAAATAATGCCAGCCTTGGCTACTGCATAAAAAACGACATCCATAAGAATGCCGTTTAATTATAAAAATATCAAAAAGAATTATTTTGCTTTTGCCAATGATGCCTGTCCTATCATATTATTCATAACCTTTACAGTTTCATCTATATAAATATCATTACCTACTCTTTTTAAAAATTCTTTATTCTTTGCTACCTTATCTTTATCTGCCTGAATAGTTGCTGTGTCTGCGGTAATATTTTTTACATTAAGATCAACTTTTAAATTGCTTAAACTATCTAATTGTTTAGCCACAGATCTTAATTGCTTTAGCTCTGCTCTATACTTTTGAACATTTAATGAATATTCTTTATCAGAATTCTTTTCCAGTATTTGTATATCATTTCTCATTAATTTAAAAGTAGGATCGGCATTAAGCTGCTGATTGGTTGTATTAATAAGTGCATTAGCATCATACCCCGGGTTCCATAGGTTGTAATTTGCTTTAGATATTTCATCCCATTTTAATGCATCAGGATTATCTTTTTCACGGATCTTTAAATATTCCAATCTGTCAGGCACCACAATATCAGGTGTTACACCTTTTAACTGTGTGGCACCACCACTTATACGGTAAAACTTTCTGAAGGTGAGCTTAACATCGCCCAAACCTTCGGAGGGTTTACTAAATAATATATTTTCAGCTTCAGGATCGAGTGGAACATTTTTTTGTACTGTGCCCTTACCGTAGGTTGAAGAACTGCCAATGATAATCCCTCTTTTATAATCCTGTATCGCTGCTGCAAATATCTCTGATGCGGAGGCACTCAATTCATCAACCATAACTGCAAGTGGCCCGGTATACAAAACATTTCTGTCTCTGTCGTTCAATACCATTGGCTTTTCATCCCTGCCCTTTACCTGGCATATAGGCCCATCCTGAATAAAGAGGCCGGCCATGTCTATAACATCATATAGGGAGCCGCCGCCATTGCGCCTTAAATCCAAAACAATTCCCTCTACATTTTCAGCCTTTAATTTTTCAATTTCCTTTGCAACATCTACAGCACATCTTCTTCCATCGGGGTGATCAAAATCTGCGTAGAAAACAGGTAAATAAATAAACCCGATCTTATGTGTCCCATTTATAATTGCACTTTTAACAAAGGTATCTTCCAGCTCTACTTTCTCTCTTAATAACGTTACAACTTTAACGGTGCCGTCAGCTTTTTTTACAGTTAGTCTTACTTCCGATCCTCTTTCTGCGCCGCGGATTAGTTTTACAGCATCGGTAACGGAATAACCCGTCACATCAACCGGTTCTTTATTTCCTTGTGCAATTTTTATTATCTCATCCTCAACTGTAATATTCCCCGACTTCCAAGCTGCGCCACCGGTAACTAAACTTGATATTTTTATTTTACCATCGTCTTCTTTTAACTGAGCGCCTATTCCATAAAAGCTGCCGCTTAAAAGTTCATCGAACGAACGTTTATCAACCGGTGCAAAGTAAGTTGTGTGAGGATCCATACTTCCTGTTATTGCATTTACAAAATCACTAAACATTTCCTCAGGCTTATTGTGATTTTTTAAAGTAGAAAAATAGCGATCCATTTGTTTTGCAACAAGGGTTCTTGCTTCTCTTTCTAAAGTAGTGTCTGCCTTTACAACAAAATCTTTTTTACCAATGTTCTTTTCCCTGTCATCAATCATATCTGCATACCGCTGAAGAACGAGATATTTAAGGCGTTTTCTTCCATAATCAAATCTTTCAGCATCTGATTTTGCGAAGTTACGTTTATCACCATCAAGCGTTATAATCTCATCTACATTAAAAGTAAATGGCTTTGTAAGAATTGATTTGTAAGACTTAAATATTTCATCTAAACGGGTGGAGTATACATTGCTGATCTCATAAAATGATTCCAGCGGAGAGCCATGAATTTCATCATCAATTTTTGTTTCATATTTTTTAAATGCATCAATATCTTTTTGTAAAAAGATGTATTTATCAGGGTCAATATCATCAATGTATTTATGAAGAACTTGTTTAGAAAAGTTATCATCAATTTTTTTAGGGCTGTAATGTCCCTGCTCTAAAAGAAGACCTACATTATGAAGAATTTTTTCAAACTTGGTTCTGGGATTATCGCCGGCTTTATCACTTCTGCCCATAGTTTTAAATGTAAGAAACAGGCCTGCAGCAATCAATAACATTAATAACGGAAAAATTTTTTTGCTCATAATAAATTTCAGGGTTTTATTCATGTACGTAAAAATAACTCAAATACAATTTGATTATTGAATGTACTATGTTTAATTAACAAAGGTTTTATAAAGCGGATGTGTGGCAAAATACCTGCCGGATACGATATAAATTATTGGATAAAAAATTTTTTTAGAAGATATTTCTGCGGAGATATTTTATCTCCAATCCCAAACCACAACATTCCATTCATCTAAAGCATCAGCATACTTATGTATAGTGGTAAAGCCAATTTTTTCATGTGCTTTTTGTGAGCGATAATTTTTGGTTGATATTTCTGTAACCAGCAATTCATATTTATTTCTATACAGTTCTTTATGCTTTTGAAACAGCATATTAAATATTCCTTTTCCTCTGTATTCTTTATCAATACAAACCTGTCCCATTATATAATAAGAATAAGAGGAGAGGGGCTTATGATTATAGCTGTGTTTTTCAAGATTGTTGATCATGGTTTGCAGATCGGAATGAAAAATTCCTGCTTGAATCGGCGTTACCAATGCATACCCGATAACTTTGTTTTCATCTTTTACAATTACGCTTGGTGCAATTGCATGCATCTTCTGTAGTAAAGAAACAGGATATAGCCATGTAACAAAACCTTGTTCTTCCTTCTCCTTAATGGATAAATTAGTTTTAAGGTTTTGCTGATTCAGTTCGTGTATCTGCATTAATTCTTCGGCTGTAGTTACTTCTGTTGCATAAAGCATATCAGCTAAGTTATATCAACTCACCCTTCCAAATTATTTCTTAATATTTTTTTTGCATCTTACTTTGGATTGATATTGGTTTACATTTATAAAATACAAATACAGCCATGAAAAAGAAATTATTATTATCATTTTTTACCATCACTTTAATTTCGTGCAGTTCATTTGCTCAAACGATAAAAGATAATATAGACAAGGCTGCAAAAGACAAAAACACAATGGATAGAGCAGCAAAGGCTGATGTGCTGATTCAAAAAAAAATAATTGCAGATTCTGTGGCTATTGATGGAATAAAGAAAGTTGAGAGAGTAAATAAAGTATGTAAAGTAAAATACAATAAGCACAAATACAAAAGGAAGAAAAAGCATTCTTCATAACAGAAATGTCCCGGTTTTTAATCGGGACCTTTTTTATTTATCTTCTGTATTTATTTTTATTTTAATCTTCTCGGGTCAATAGTTCCTTTAAATGATTGGTCATCTAATTTTACATTACTGTTTATAACTTGCGGTAATTGCTCCTGAAATATTTCGGTACTTTCTGTTCTGTAAGCACCTGTAGTTATATTTTTAATGGCACTGGCCAAACTTGCTTCCGATATATTTCCAAATTCTTTTGTTAAGTCATCAGCAACTTTTGAGTTGGGCGTAAATCCGCTAAAATAATTTCCTTCGCCATTGCTGTTTGTAGATTTGAATGATACAGGAAATATATACCACTCACCAACAGGTATAGGGAAAAAGCCAACAGGCTTACCGTGTGTATTGGTTGGCCCTAACAGTTGCACATTCACATAAGGCTTTAAATTATTAATAAGTAATTCACTTGCAGATGCTGTGCTACTTGTTACAATAAAAAATATGCGGCTGAGATTTAATGATCCTGATTTATTAAAATAAGAAGTAACATTATAATTCTGATATTTATCATTATACTGCTCCTTCATCATTAACCTGTTATTTGCTGATGAATTTATAAGATAATTTGCAAGCTTTTTCTGAACGCTTACATAACCACCACCATTATACCTGAGGTCAACAACAAGGTCAGTTACATTTGCTGATGCAAATTTGCTGAACACACGCTGAAAATCATTGTATATCTGTGTTGTATCACCTAAAAAAGAATTGAAAACGAAGTAACCTATCTTTTTTGAGTTAACTGTATACACAGTATCAAGGTAAGAAGGACGCTGCTGGTAATGCGCTGCATTCAGAGTTATATCAACCATGCTGCCGTCAGGTTTTTGGAAAGTGAATGTTGTACTTGTACTTTTATACACTGCATCAATTATAAAAGTAGAATTAGATGTAGTGATATTTGTGTTCCCGTTTAATTTTATAATGCGCCAGCTTCTGCGAATTCCTGAAAGACCTGCAGGCGATTCTTTCTCTACTGATTTTACCCTGAGGTCGCCTTCCACCCAAAAGAAAACGCCTAATCCAAAGTCTCCGTTAGAGCTTCCTGTTTCACTAAAGGTTGCGCCAAGGCCCGCACTCAAATTATCCCAGTCAACTTTTTTCATTGCAAAACTCCATCGGTCAACCGGCGTAGTAAAACCAGGCTCAATACTATACTGACGAATAGCTGTCATTATCTTATCGGGATCATCATAAGTACGTGGAGCAAACGTTGACGGAATTTGATTATACCATAAATAAACATCCTGTGAATAAAGTAATACAGAATCTTTTATTTTATTCGGGTCCACTGCAACAGGCGTTGGAGTAGGAGCTGGTGTAGTTGCAGGAGCCATAACATCCGTGCTTTTTTTACATGCTGTTAACAGAGTAAGAGCAAGTATAAAAACCTGCAGGGTGCACTTAATTGTATGTTTCATAAACGGTGTTTAATTTAGGTTATCTACGTACAAAAATACCGCTGAAGATGTTGCTGTAACTGGCTTTAACAAGAATTAAAGGTTTTAAAATAAGATGTTATAAGATTGTAAAATAGTGGGAAAATAATTGCAATTTCATTTTAAAATACTAAACTAATAAAAGGCATAATTAAAAATTTATTACATTTACTATGCAATTTTAAAATTCTTGAATATGAAGATTTTAATTGTTGATGATGATAAAGATTTGCTGGTAATAACTCATACTTTGCTTACTAAAAAAGGGTTTGAGGTGCAGGCGTGTAATAACTGGGAAGATGCTTTTAAATGTATAGATAATTTTAAGCCCCAATTAATTTTGCTGGATGTATTTTTAAATGGTGTTGATGGGCTGGATATTTGCAAACGAATAAAATCTATGCCCGAAACAAAACATATTCCGGTACTAATATTTTCAGCTTATCCCCGAATTGCAGAAAGAGTTATTTATGAATATGGTGCTGATGATTTTATTGCCAAGCCCTTTGAAGTTAATGAACTTGTTGCCAAAGTTCATTCCATTCTATGCCAGAATGCAGGGGTAGCATAATCATTTTTTATCTCCCTTATTTTTATCACTGTACTAAATAACTTCTGAACGATGTACATTGCTTAATAATTTTTATTATGCCGGTAATTTCAAGGAATATTCAATTTCTTACAGGAGGCGGTGAAATGGGTAAGCTCACCCGTGAAAAAGACTGGAGACAAACTCCGTTAGGTGATCCTGAGAACTGGCCGCAAAGTTTGTGTACTTCACTGGGCATTATTTTACAATCTAGATTTCCTATGTTTTTGTGGTGGGGGCCTGATTTAATTTGTTTTTATAATGATGCCTATCGTCCAAGTCTGGGACAAGATGGTAAACATCCATCCATTTTAGGTATGAAAGCAATTGATGCCTGGCCGGAAATATGGGATACCATCAAACCGTTAATAGATAAAGTATTACAAGGGAATGAATCCATATGGTTTGAAGACCTGCTGGTTCCTATTTATCGCAACGGAAAAATTGAAGATGTATATTGGACATTTAGTTATAGCCCGGTAATTGATGAATTCGGTAAACCGGCTGGAGTGTTGGTAACCTGTAATGAAACAACAGATAAGGTAAATAATTTAAAACTGTTAGAGGAAAGCAATGAGCAATTACAATTTGCTATTGAGGCCACAGAATTAGGAACATGGGATTATGATCCTGCTACCAATAAGCTTACAGGTAATGAGCGGTCGAAGGAAATGTTTGGGCTTCCACCAAAGGCTGAAATAGAACTCCCTCTGGCTATGGTAGTAATTGCAGAAAAAGACAGGCAAAGGGTAATTAATGCTGTACAACATGCTATGCAGTATGTATCCGGTGGCAGGTATGATATTGAATACACACTGATACACGTTGCTAATGGTAACGAAAGGATTGTTAGAGCAAAAGGCAGAGCATGGTTTAATGATGAAAAAAAGTGTTATCGATTTAATGGTACTTTACAGGATATCACAAGTGAGGCATTAGCCATAAAAAAAATTGAGGAAAGTGAAAAGCAATTTCGAATGATGGCAGAAACGCTGCCGGAGATTGCATGGGTAGCTTCACCCGAAGGCACATATAGTTTTTATAATAAAAAATTTTATGAATACACAGGTTTGAGTATGGAGGAGGCTGCTACAGATTGGAAGTGGGAATCCATCGTACACCCTGATATGTTTGAAATGCGAAATAAAAGATGGGAACAATGTTTACAAACAGGGGAAGATTTTTATTTTGAATCTCTTTTAAAAAGACATTCTGACCAAACCTACCGCTGGCATATATCAAGGGCAACTGCAATAAAAAATGATAAAGAAGAAATAACACTGTGGGCAGGCACATCTTCTGATATACATGAACAAAAATTATTTACCCGGGAGCTGGAGAGCCAGGTAAAACAAAGAACAAAAGCGCTGATAGATACTGTGATTAACCTGCAGCATTCTAATGAAAACCTGGAGCAGTTTGCATCCATCGCCTCACATGATCTGCAGGAGCCTTTGCGTAAAATTCAAACGTTTGCAACACTCTTAGAACAGCGGTATGAAAATGATATTCCCGGAGAGGCTAAAGTTTTTATAGATAAAATAAAAAATTCATCAGAACGCATGTCAATGCTCATAAGAGATGTTCTTAATTTTTCCAAAATAACACAAGTACAAAATCCATTTGTAAGTACAGATCTGAATGAAATTCTGGATAATGTATTAAAAGATTTTGAGTTACTCATTCAGGAAAAAAATGTTGTAATTAATAAAGAAAATTTACCAAGAATTGATGCCATACCAATACAAATAAATCAATTATTTTACAACTTGCTAAGCAACGCTTTTAAGTTTTCAAATAGTGATGTTAAGCCGGTTATACATATTACCTGCAAAAGAATGTTGCCTAAAGATTTAAAAAAATACGCCGATCTAAAACCTACACATCATTATTATCAAATTACTTTTACCGATAATGGAATTGGCTTTGACCCGCAATTTGCTGAAGATGTTTTTTTAATTTTTCACAGGCTTAACGATAATCAAAAATATTCAGGTACAGGCATCGGGCTGGCTTTGTGCAAAAAAATAGTGGAAAACCACCATGGAAAAATGTATGCAACCGGCAAAGAAAATGATGGTGCTTCTTTTTATATAATTTTACCGTCAAAACAATC
>JALYYX010000348.1 GCA_030946075.1 Bacteroidota bacterium
GTGCCAATGTTTTATTATCTCATACATTTTTATGTTATTCATATTGCGGCAATAATTGCTGGATTGCTTAGTGGGTTTACGTTTAAGCAAATGGCAACAGGGCAACCTTTGCCAGAGTATGGATTTAAATTATGGGTGGTTTATTTAGTATGGATAAGTATTGTAGTATTACTTTACTATCCCTGTAAAAAGTATGCAAAATATAAATTTAGCCATCCGGAAAAATGGTGGCTGAGTTATTTATAATTTTATCCTTCCAGTTGCTGAATGGTTTTTTTTGCAGCATTTAGTCTTATTTTTTTATTTTTCTCTACCATTATTTTGGTTATCCATTTTTCTAATCGGTGATGCAATGGAATTAGTAATGCGCCAATTGCAATCAATACAACCAACATCAATACAGGCGAATCATTTGTTGCATGAGCTAAATAAGGATGGATAAAAAGATTTATAAATTCAAACACAGCAAGCAAACCCAAGACACCAAAGAATTCAATGAATTTAGTTTTTACAATTATGCTGCGGCTGAGTATAAAGAATACGATTATAAAAGTGATAAGTGCAATGGTGATTGCTGCGTATTGAAGATTGTGCTTTCTTTCTTCTACATCTTTTAATTTTTTCTCATTTATTTCTTTCTGTCTTTCCTCCTCTGCAAAACTTATGCTTTGAATTTGTAAAACTTTGTCAGCACTGAAAGTACTGTCTCTTGCATCCATTGCCTTTGAAAGATATTTAATTGCTTCCTTGTCATTATTGTTGAGATATAAATTGAACAAAAGTTTATTTGCCTCTATTACTACTTCCCCGTTTTTATTTTGGGTTACCGAAATAGCTTTCTTTGCATATAGAATGCTTGAATCGATCTTCTCCGTCTTTTGAAAAAGTTTAGCAATGCCAAGGTAGTTTTCTGCTAATTCTATACTATCGGTGTATGCAATAGCATTGATGGTGCCCATGCGAAAGTAGCTTAATGCCAGGTCTGCATTACCCAATTTTGATTGTACTCTCCCTAAACCATTCAGCGATTTTACCATATTAAATTTATCCTTATCTGCATTAAAATATGCATAGCTGGTTTGAAAATACAGCAATGCAGAATCCGGCTGATCCATAATTTCATAAGTTTCTCCAATTTGAGAACTGGTGTAAGCTTGTCGGTGGTTATATTTAAACTTATTTTGTATCTCAAGCGCTCTATTGAAGTATGAAAGGGCTGACTGATAATCTCCCTGGATTCTGTAAACGCTGCCGATGCCTGATAAAGAACGACTATAGCCTGCTTGGTCATTCAGGCGTTCCTTTATTTTTAAGCTTTCTATGTAGTAATGTAATGCCAGTATATAATTATTAACAATCCTAAACTGATTAGCTAATTGATGCATGCTTTCTGCTTCCCCTTTTTCATACTTTATTTTTTTTGCCAAAGCAAGCGCCTCTTGGGATAATTTTAAACCATTTTCATAGGATCCATCATAGTAACTGAGAAGAACAAGAATATTTACTTTAGTAGTATCTTCTTTTGCAATAGCTAAAGCACGTTTCAGACTATCAATTATTTGCGCTGATGAATTAAATACAAATGCAATTGATAATAAGAAAAGAAATATTTTTTTCATGAGCAATTAATTAGTTTTATTTTATTTTCCGCACAATTTTTTTTCATAAACTATAATTTGTTCCTGCGCCTGAACCATGCTTGATAATTATTTTTTTAGTCACCATGTCTGCTACTATTCTTTTTACAGTGGGTAATGGAACGCCTAATTTCTCTGAGATATTTCCTGACCTGCAGCCGGGGTTATGTTCTATAAAAACATAAATGGATTTATCTCTTGGTGTTAACTGTGTCTCATTTATTTTAGTTTGTAGCTTACTCATCAGCTGGTCCTGAATGTTATTTAAGCGATCTAAAAAAAACATTACCCACGGATAAACATTTTCTCCCGGTCTTTGTTGCTGGCATTGGATAAGCACATTATAATATACTGATTTCCGGTTTTCGATTTCATGTTCAAAACTTATGTACTCTATCCAGTTATATCCCTGTCTTAATAAAAGCAGCGTTGCAATAAGCCTGCTCATACGTCCGTTGCCATCCTGAAAAGGATGAATGCTTACAAAGTCGTAACAGAACAAAGCGCATTTAATTAAAGGATGTGTTTCTTTATCAGTGCGAAACCATTTTATTAATGATCTCATTGCATTCTGAGTATCAAGTC
>JALYYX010000386.1 GCA_030946075.1 Bacteroidota bacterium
GATAAACTCAGATAGCTGATATGTTTTCCAAAAGGAATATTTATTAATTCGTTCCACACTTTTCTTTGAAAAGTTGAGCCGCTGAAGGTTAACCGCAAATCAAACCTGATTCTTTCTCCGGCAAAATATTCATCTAATTGTTTGATGCATTTTTTCAGCAGAGGTGATTTGGGCAATGCAAAGTCAATGTCTTCTTCATTAATTTTTACCCCTTTAACCGAATTAATAAATGAAATTTCAGCAATAGAATTTTGATAACTTCTTATTAATATAACTCCAATTGGCGAGCGGTAATATGTAGTTTGTGCTTCCAGTTTATTAAAAATTAATCATCGAGTAAACCTGAAAGAAATATAAGATCTTTTTGTTTGTAACGATTTTTATCATCATCAAAACATTTGCTTAGCTCTTCTAATAAAAATTGAATTATTTTTTTATTGCTAAGTTGTTTATAATAAGATGGAGTAGGGGGAACAGAGATTCTTTTAAAATAATTCTCAACATCTTTATGCGTATAAATTTGTCCGTTAAGCGGATCGATATAAAAATTTATTTTATTACCTATGTGCCCCGATGGATTGGGATAGTTATAATCTACATCAAAATAGGCAAGAATAAATTGCCTGGGGATATTGATTGCTTTCACCGGCAGATCCAGCAATTCGCAAAGTATCTGGTATAAAATTCCATTGGTGATTGCGTTACCTTTTTTCCCTTCCAAAACTTTATTTATAAAAAAATCTTCAGGAACGTCATAAGCAACTTCAGCTCCTTTTAATTTGTAATAGCTATACAAAATTCCTGTTACCACATTTATTTGTTCTAAAGGCGTAAGGTAGCTGTTAAGTTCCAGCCAGATGTTCCTGCGAATTTTTTCAATCTCCTGTAATGCAGTTGTAGCAATCATTTCAGGATACTGATAACGGGCAATAAGCAATGCCCCCTGCAGTAGATCTGCAGAGCCGTTCTTCCAATCGGTAAAATCATTTGTAAGGTCTCTGAAGTGTAATTTGTGTATCAGCGATTCAATTCTTCCCTGTACTTCCTCGTTAGGCGAGTTCTCCCATAAATGTTCAAGATTAGGAATTATACCCCTGCCAAGAGATACGATTTTTTCACTAACTGTACTGAATACTTCTTCATCGGGGTCATCAATAAGATGAAAGAGGGCGGATATTTCTTTGTTTTCCTGCATTTAATTTTTCTATCGGGTAATCAGATTATTTACTAAATAGTAAACGCTTTAAAAAAATAAATATCGGGAAATATCTTTTAAAAAATAACCTAAAATTTTCCACAAAACTGTATAATCAATAATGATCATGTTTTCTTTTTTGCAGTTCCTTTTTTTGCAGATGTTTTTTTATCAAATGCTTTTGGCTCCTGTGCAACAATCATTTTCTTTACTTCTTCCAAAGAAATATCTGTTAATTCTTCAGGAGTATATTTAGTTTTTTTGGTGTTGTAAGGCAACTTCAACATTTTTTTGCCAAACCGAATGAAGGGGCCCCAACGGCCGTTTTCAATTGCAATTTTATCTTCTGGCCATTGTTTTATAAAACGATTTTCTTCCTTCTGTATTTTCTTTCCTATTAATTCGTCCAAATCAGATTGTGTAAGATTTTCAAAATTATACCTGGCAGGCACATTTATAAAAAGATCATTCCATTTTATAAAAGGGCCAAAACGCCCCTTACCTTTTGTTATTGGTTTCTGATCATAAAAGCCAATGGGAGCATCTTCAATTTTTTTTGCGGTAATAATTTCTATTGCTCTGTTTAAATCAATTTCCAACAGATCTTCTCCCCGTGGGATAGAGATAAATTGTTCCCCCCATTTTACATAAGGCCCGAAACGGCCAACATTTATTGATACTTCAAGCCCTTCATATTCTCCTAAAGTAAGGGGTAATTTAAGAAGATCCAAAGCCTCGTCTAATGTAATAGTTTCAATACTTTGATTAACTTTTAGTTTTGCAAACCTGGGTTTTTCTTCATCATCCTGAACACCGATTTGTACCATGGGTCCATATTTTCCCATCCGTGCTATGATAGGTTTGCCGCTTACCGGATCGTTACCTAATTCTCTTTCGCCAACTGCTCTTTCTGCGTTTTCCAAAGTATGTTCTACATCTTCATGAAAAGGTTTATAAAAATCACCAACCATTTTGCTCCACACCTGTTTTCCTTCGGCTATTTTATCAAACTCTTCTTCAATATTTGCGGTAAAAGAATAATCCATTACTTCATCAAAATGCTGCTGCAAAAAATCTGTTACCACTAAACCCAGATCCGTAGGGAAAAGTTTTGATTTTTCAGCACCTGTTATTTCATACTGTATTGTTTTTACTATTTTATCATCTTTTAATTTTAAAACATTCACATCTCTTCTTACGCCTTCTTTATCTCTTTTTTCAACATATTTTCTTTTTACAATTGTACTTATGGTAGGTGCATAAGTGCTTGGTCTTCCTATTCCTAACTCTTCCAACTTCTTTACCAGAGAGGCTTCTGTATATCTTGCAGATGGCCGGGTAAATCTTTCTGTAGCTGTCATTTCTTCAAACTGCAACTTTTGATTAACGGTTAAGTTTGGCAAACGGCTTTCATCCTTGTTATCATTTTCATCGTCATCACTTCCTTCAATGTAAACTTTTAAAAAGCCATCAAACTTTATTACTTCGCCGGATGCGGTTAGCTCTTCGTTATTTGTACTGATATTTATTTTGGCGATTGTTTTTTCTAAAATTGCATCCTTCATTTGGCTCGCCATTGTTCTTTTCCATATCAGTTCGTACAATCTTTGAGTATCGGGCTCTACATCGGAGCTGTTTGACATATATGTTGGGCGGATTGCCTCATGTGCTTCCTGTGCACTTTCGTTTTTATTTTTAAATTTTCGTATCTCAATATAGTTTCCACCACAGCAATCTCTTACTGCATTTTTTATATCATCAATGGCCGTTTCGCTGAGGCTCACACTATCAGTACGCATATAAGTTATCTTACCGCTCTCATATAACTTTTGCGCAAGCAGCATGGTTTTGCTAACGCTATAACCAAGTTTACGGCTGGCCTCCTGCTGTAATGTTGATGTAGTAAAAGGTGCTGCAGGTGTTCGCTTCCCGGGTTTAACCTGTATATCTTTAACGGTGTATTCCGCACCCACACAATTTTGTAAAAATTTTTCTGCAGCTTCTAATTCATGCTTTCTTCCATCTTCTGCTTTAAAAGAAATAGTGCGGTTATGTGAATCAGTTGCCGCAAGTGCTGCTTCAATTTTAAAATGACTGGTAGTTTTAAACTGGTTTATTTCTCTCTCTCTTTCCACAATCAATCTAACGGCTACACTTTGTACCCTGCCTGCGCTAAGGCCACCGGTCATTCCGATTTTTCGCCATAGAACAGGCGAAAGTTCAAAGCCTACGATTCTATCCAAAATACGCCTGGCCTGTTGGGCATTTACAAGGTCCATATTTATTAATCGTGGATTTTGAACAGCCCTTTCAATTGCGGGTTTAGTTATTTCATGAAAAACTATACGCTTTGTTTTTTTTGGATCGAGGCCAAGAACTTCTGCAAGATGCCAGCTGATGCTTTCCCCTTCACGATCCTCATCCGATGCCAACCATACTTCATCAGATTTTTTTGCAAGCTGTTTTAATTCTTTTACAACTTTTGCTTTTTCATCGGGCACTTTATAACGCGGCTTAAAATCGTTTTTTAAGTCGATGCCCATATCATCTTTTTCCAGATCCCGGATATGACCGTAACAGCTTTTTACTTCAAAATCTTTCCCTAAAATTTTCTCAATCGTTTTTGCCTTTGCAGGTGATTCAACTATTAAAAGGTTTTTTGCCATAACATAATGTATCTTCAATTCATGAGACTTTTACTATCTCAAGTGCAATATTAGTTTAAATTAAAAACGTAAAGATTAATTATATAGTTGTTTTATTTGAAACTTATTGTTATAAATACAATCTATATTTTTATTTTTAAGATTTTGGTATTACTATTGTCTCAATATAATTGAATTTAATTCCATAATCTGCCCAAGAAAGCTAATCAAAACATATTATGAAGGTGGTAATTATTGGTTCGGGAAATGTTGCAACGGTTCTGGGTAAGGTAATACACAATGCCGGACACGAAATTGTTCAGGTGCTTAGCAGAAATGAAAACCATGCAAAAGCGCTGGCTCAAATTTTTAATTGCCCCTACGGAAGTTTTAAATCAACATCATACAAAGAGGCAGACATTTATTTATTGGCAATTACAGATACCGCCCTTTATCATTTAGACCAATATGTACAATTAGGAAACAAACTGGTTGTGCATACGGCAGGCTCTGTTTCAAAAGAGGTTTTGAAAAATGTTTCATCAGTTTATGGAATAATTTATCCCTTGCAAAGTTTAATAAAAGATTCAGCTGAAGTGCCTGAAATTCCTTTATTGGTTGATGGAAACAATGCAGAAGTAACAAAAGTTATTCATGATTTTTCAAAAACATTATCTCCCAATATAAGTGTTGCAAATGACCAGGAAAGATTAAAGTTTCATGTAGCAGCTGTGTTGGTAAATAATTTTACCAATCACTTATTTGCAGTGGGTGATGAATTCTGTAAAAAAGAAAAAATTGACTTTAAAAAATTATATCCTTTAATTGATGAAACTATTAACAGAGTTAAAAATAATTCACCTCAATCAGTACAAACGGGGCCGGCAATAAGGGAGGATATTTATACATTAGGCAAGCACCTTCAAATACTTTCTGCACATCCTGATCTGAAGTACCTGTATCTTAAACTTTCTGAAAGTATTTTAAAGCTTCATCAAAAAAAATAATTTCATTTTACCAAGTTGGGAAAACCTGTATTCATCTGCTGGGTTAGGCTTAAATTTGCACCCTTTAATAAATGCAGATGTACAGTATTACATTTAAATTTGAGCAAAAAGGTTTAGAACCTGTTATTATAAATAATGTTGAGCCCGATCAATCTATTTTGGAAGTGGCATTGATTAATGATATTGACCTTCATCATAACTGTGGTGGTGTTTGCGCATGCAGTACCTGCCATTTATATGTTGAAAAAGGGGAGGATTTTTTGGAAGAGCTTAGTGATAAAGAAGAAGATTTTATTGACAGGGCAATTAATCCTAGATTAAATTCGAGGCTGGGATGCCAGTGTATAATGCATCCCGGGCAGGGCGAGATAGTTGTTACATTGCCGGATCAGACTCAATTTCTGGGAGAATAAATTTTTAATTATCTAATAAGTAAATCAATTATTTTATTTATGCATTTTGAACCACCAATACATTGGAACGATTATGAAGACATAGCTATGAAACTGTATGAACGGTTTGGTAATGATTTTGGGGAAAGTAAAATTTACAGAGTTCGATTTACCGATTTGCTAAAATGGGTTTTAGAAATTCCAAATTTTTCCGGTAAGCCTGAAGAAAGTAATGAGGGTCATTTGGAAATGATACAAAGTGGCTGGGTGTATGAATGGAGAGATAATCAAAAATAAATTTTATATGGATGAGGCAAATATTCTTGAAAAATTTAAATTAGTAAAAACATTTGTTTTTGATATGGATGGCGTTCTTACAGATGGTTCGTTATTAATTTTAAATGACAATGAGTGGCTGCGAACTATGGATATAAAAGATGGTTATGCGATGCATGTGGCATCCAATCATAAATATAGAATGGTTGTCATCTCCGGCAGTTCATCAGAGCCCGCGAGAAAAAGATTGAATCACCTGGGCGTAACAGATGTGTTTATGGGTGTTGATAATAAAAGGGATTTGCTTCAAAAATATATTTCGGAACATACTCTTCACCCTTTGGAAGTTTTGTATATGGGAGATGATATTCCTGATTATGGTTGTATGAACTTGGTTGGAATGCCCTGCTGCCCTGCAGATGCTGCGGCTCAAATACGCCAAATTGCAAAATATATTTCTCCATACAAAGGTGGTGAGGGCTGTGTTAGAGACGTAATAGAAAAAGTTTTAATGCTGCATGATAAATGGGAAGTGGGGTAGTAACAAATATTACTATCCGCAATTTCAGTACTAACTTCGGGCATAATAATATGAACCTTCCTTCAGCTTTTTTAAAATTAATCCGATGGCCTAATTTATTTTTTATAGTGCTTACCCAGCTTTTATTTTACTATTGTGTTTTACCATTTGTTTACAAAAATTTACTGCCATCCGTTTTCCTTTCTCCAAATATTTTCTTTTTGCTTGTTACTGCATCAATATGCATTGCAGCCGCAGGTTATATTATCAATGATTATTTTGATCTGAATATTGACATGGTAAATAAGCCTTCACAATTAATTATTGAAAAATATATTAACAGGCGATGGGCAATTGTATTACATCTATGTTTCTCCTTTATTGGATTTTTAATTAGCTGTTACGTGGGCTATAAACTGAGAAATATTTACATACCTTTTTTTAATTTGACAGCTATAGTAACCCTATGGTTTTATTCAACCACATTCAAAAAGAAATTGCTTATTGGCAACTTTTTAATTTCATTATTAACTGCATGGGTTATTTTGGTACTAACTGTTGCAGAATATAAATCTATTAATATTGAAAAGGGTTTTTTAATTCCAAGACTTTTAAAAGTTTCATTTTTATATGCAGGATTTGCCTTTATTATTTCCCTAATTCGGGAAGTGATAAAAGACATGGAAGATATGCAGGGCGATACAAAATATAATTGCAAAACAATGCCTATAGTTTGGGGCATTCAGGTATCAAAAGTTTTTAGCGGTGTATGGCTTGCTGTGCTTATTGGTGCTGTAGTAATATTACAATTCTATGTTATGCAGCTGGGGTGGTGGCTTAGTGCCGTTTATAGTATTTTATTAATTATCATCCCTCTACTCTGGATACTTAGAAGGCTTTATCAGGCGCAGGTTACAGCAGATTATCATAAGCTAAGCAATACAGTAAAATTAGTTATGCTTACCGGAATTTTATCTATGATTTTTTTCAGAATTTATTTATGAAAAAAATAATTTTGGCATCTCAATCGCCACGGCGTAAACAACTTTTGCAATGGGCTGAAGTTGCTTTTAATGTTATCATAAAAGAAACAGATGAGTCTTACCCGTCAAATTTAACGGCTGAAGAAATAGCAATTCATATTGCAGAAAATAAGGCTTTGGCAGTAAAGATTTCCGAAGGAGACTCATTACCCATATTAGCAGCCGATACTATTGTTGTTCTTGATAAAAAAATAATAGGTAAGCCGCTTAACAGAATGGATGCAATAAATATTCTTTCTGATCTATCTGGTAAAAAGCATTCGGTGATAACAGGTGTTTGCATTTTATTCAGGAAAAATAAAATTGTTTTTGCAGATACCACAGAAGTTGAATTTCACACTCTGAGTAAAGAACAAATAATTTTTTATGTAGACAAATATAACCCGTATGATAAAGCAGGCGCTTATGCAATACAGGAATGGATTGGTGTTGTAGGTATAAAATCTATTAAGGGAGATTTTTATAATGTGATGGGTTTGCCGGTAAGCCGGGTAGTTAAAGAATTGCATAAATTATAATTAAAAGAATTCTTATCTTCCTTTACTAACGGATAGCTTATGAAGGAAAAATTGCTCCAATATATTTGGCAATTTCAGTATTTCAATAAAAATGAATTAACCACTACTAATGGAGAATTGCTTCGTATCATTCATCAGGGAAACTTTAATACCAGCCAGGGGCCTGACTTTACAGAGGCAAAAATAAAAATTGACAATACAATGCTTGTGGGAAATATAGAGCTGCATGTCAAATCATCTGATTGGAATTTACACAATCATTCTTCTGATAAAAATTATGGAAATGTTGTGTTGCATGTTGTTTGGGAACATGATAAAGAAATAAAAAGTACGGCTGAAAATAATCTCCTAACACTCGAATTGAAAAGCAGGGTTTCAAAATTATTACTGAATAAATATGAAGAATTGATGAATGCATCTTCATTTATTCCTTGCGAAAAACAAATTCATTCCGTAAATGCACTTACATTAACCAGCTGGAAACAAAGATTGCTTGCAGAAAGATTGGAAAGTAAATCAGCAGTGATATTTCAGTTTCTTCATCAAAATAATTTTCACTGGGAAGAAACTTTTTGGTGGCTTATTGCAAAAAATTTTGGAATAAAAGTAAACAGTGAATCATTTGAAAAGCTGGCAATCTCAATACCGGTGAGCATCTTAGCAAAACATAAGAACCAAATTCATCAACTGGAGGCAATATTATTCGGACAGGCAGGTTTACTTGAGAAAGATTTTAAAGAAGATTATCCTTTGTTACTGCAAAAAGAATACAGGTTCTATAAAAAGAAATACAAGTTTGAAGAACCACAAGTGAATTTGTTTTTTTTAAGAATGCGACCTGCAAATTTTCCTACCATACGTTTGGCACAATTAGCCATGCTGATACATAAAAGCAGTCATTTATTTTCTAAAATAATTGAGGCAGATAAAGTTTCCGAAATAAAACAATTGCTTAAACTAACTGCAAATGATTACTGGCATAACCATTATATGTTTGATGAAACATCAGCTTTTAAAAAGAAAAAACTTGGAGAACAAATGGTAAATAATATTTTTATAAATACTGTTGTTCCGGTTTTATTTTCCTACGGATTACATCATAACGATGAACGTTATAAAGACAAAGCAATTGCATGGCTTGAAGAAATTGCATCTGAAAAAAATGTAATTACAAAAGGTTTTGAAAACTTGCAATTCACCAATAAAAATTCCTTTGATTCACAATCATACATTCAACTGAAGAATGAATATTGCAATAACAAAAGATGCCTTGAATGTTCAATAGGAAATTCTCTTTTGAAAGAGTTATAAAAAGACAGTATTTGAGAGAATTGTGTTAAGTAAAATCATATTGCTAGTCGCCTGTTGCCAATTGTTTCTCGTTCATCCATTTTGTTCTTCCATAGCCGGGAATAACATGCTTATCAGAATGATAAGAAGAACGAACCAAAGGGCCGCTCTCAACATAATCAAAGCCAATACGGTAGCCTATTTCACGAAGCTCTGCAAATTCATCAGGGTGAACAAAACGAACAACGTTCAAATGTTTTTTTGAGGGCTGGAGATATTGACCAATGGTAATTACATCAACATTACTTTCTTTAAGGTTGTGCATTGTTTGTATAACTTCTTCTTTTGTTTCGCCAAGGCCAAGCATTATTCCGCTCTTTGTTCGCATGCCTCCCTGTTTTAAAAAGCGAAGTGTTTGCATACTCCTCCAATATTTTGCCTGAATTCTTACCATCCGGGTGAGTCGCTCAACCGTTTCAATATTATGACTAACAACTTCCGGTGCTGCATCAATAATGCGTTGGATGTTTTCTTTCTCTGCTTTAAAATCAGGGATTAAAGTTTCTAAAGTTGTAGTTGGGTTTAATGCTTTTACTGCTTTTATAGTATTATACCAAACAATGGATCCGCCATCTTTTAACTCATCCCTATCTACAGAGGTAATAACTGCATGTTTCACTTTCATTAAATTAATTGCCTCTGCAACTCTTTGTGGTTCGTCCCAGTCAACAGCTAATGGACGGCCTGTAGCAACTGCACAAAATCCGCAACTTCGTGTACAAATATTTCCGAGTATCATAAAGGTTGCAGTTCCTTCGCCCCAGCATTCGCCCATGTTTGGGCAGTTTCCACTCTCGCAGATGGTATGTAACTTATGTGTGTCTACTAAATTTCTTACATGCTTATACTCCTCGCCGATAGGTAATTTTACACGAAGCCAGTTTGGTTTTTTAGGTTTAATTTCTTCTGTTAATAGATCCTGCATTTTTTGCTGAATAGAGATTAAAAAGATGAAGTGAGTGACACAACGATGCTAAATAGTAATTCAGAAGCTGGCTTAAAAAATTTTATTTTCTTCTGCCAAAAATTATGGTTACATATCCTGTAAAGAAAAATTGTTTTTGTGTATCATGCACCATGATAGGAAATTTTTTGCTATAAAAATCGCCTACAATACCAACTTCAAGAGCAGATACTATTTCGTTATAACTTCCATAATCAA
>JALYYX010000405.1 GCA_030946075.1 Bacteroidota bacterium
TATCGTGAAACGCAACTGTCAAAGGTTGGCATAACAGCCGTGTTCCCACTTTGGAAAAAAGATACAACAAAACTCATTCATGAATTTATTGATCTTGGGTTTAAAACAGTTGTGGTTTGTATAAATGAGAAATATCTTGATAAGAGTTTTTGCGGAAGAATAATTGATAAAGATTTTATTAAAGATCTTCCATCAAATGTGGATGTATGCGGAGAGAACGGCGAGTTCCACACATTTGTTTTTGATGGGCCTATTTTTAAAAAAACTATCTATTACCAAAAAGGAGAAATCGTTTACAAAAAATATGAAATTCCCAAAACTGCTGCCGATGCTTGTTTTACAAAAGAAGAACGAACTCACTATGGTTTTTATTTTTGCGATCTCTTGCCACAGTAACCTGTTATCTTTGCGAAAATTGGAAAAATGAATTTGCATGATCTGATCACTAAAGAACTTCTTACAGTTACATTTACATTGTTTGCAGTTATTGATATTATTGGTACCGTGCCGGTATTAATAAATCTTAAAGGCAGAATGGGTGGCATTAATGAATTCAGAGCTACGCTTGTGTCCGGCGCATTAATGATTCTTTTTTTATTTCTAGGAAAACCATTTTTAAATTTACTCGGGTTAGATATAAGATCGTTTGCCGTTGGCGGTTCTATCGTAATTTTTATTCTCGGTTTAGAAATGGTTTTAGGGGCAGAATTTTTTAAAAGTGAAAAAGATGTTCGGGCGGCTACTGTTGTTCCTATTGCTTTTCCACTAATTGCTGGTTCAGGAACGCTAACCACTATTATTTCTTTAAAAGCCAATTATCAGGAGACTATAATTCTTGTGGCGATCATAATTAATCTGGTAATTGTTTACGCAGTGCTCAAATCTTTAAGATTGTTAGAGAGAATTTTAGGCCCTTCAGGACTGATAGCCGTCAGGAAATTTTTTGGAGTAATTTTGCTGGCCATTGCGGTAAAAATATTTGCCACTAACGCACATGGATTGATAAAGTAGTTAATTGGTTGAGTAGTTGATCAGGTTGATAAATTAAAAGATAATTTTTTACTCAACATTTCAACTAGTCAACTTATCAATCTGTATAGGCCTTGTAGTACAATGGATAGTATAAGAGTTTCCGAAGCTCCAGATCCAGGTTCGATTCCTGGCGAGGCCACCAAATTTTTTTAATGGAAACAATCACTGGATTGGCTTTAATATAGTTTTCGATTTCGTAAATAAAAATGCAAAGATATTTGGCTTGCGCCGGCCATAACATTCAACATTTAAAATCTTAAATACCTTGTTGCGTTTACTCTTAGTTCTAATCTAAATTCGTTGAATTTATTATGGGGTAAGGACAAAATATTAGAAGATCCTTTTACATAATGTTGTGCATATTCAACATGGAAATTTATCAGCTTGTGTGTAAATGGAAGATTATAATTCAAGCCTATTTTTATAGCCTTCTCATTTGCTTTTCCATGTAAAGCATTGGAAAGATTTACTATATCATATCGTACAAAGGGCACTAAATCGCCTATCTTATTTCCATCGAACAATTGATATTGCAATTGAGCATAGCCACCGGCAACATTTAATTTCTGAACACTATAGCTTGAAAAAATAACTTCATATTCTAAACTATATAAATGCGTTCCTAAAGTGTTGGTATAATCCATATTATTTTCAAAGGTTAGCTTATTTCCACTTGCCGGGGTGCTGCCTAAAGATTGCTGATGTATGCCGGATGCAAGTGTAAATTGTTTATCAGGAATGTCTCTTGTATAATCAACTGCCAAACCAACATTTAGTTTTTGACTGCTGCTATCACCAGGTTGAAGAATTGTTTGCGTTACTTTTAAAGCCGTTCCTTTCCAAAACTGAAACATGGGTTTATCCTGATTAAGTGAACCCCTGTTGTCTTGTAAAGAAGCCTGTAGAAATGTCTTAGTTGATATTTGTTTTTGCAATTGGAAGCCCCATTGCGTACCGAAGCTGTTGGTAGAGCCATGCTGTTCTAAAATTAAACTACGGTTAATGGTAGGTAAATTGCCTGATGATAAATTATCTTCTCTTGAAAGAATGCTGGTGTTTTCACCAAACAAAATTCTAAACCTGTTAGGGTCTTCTGCATTTTGAAAAGTAACAAATAGATTTTCCCAAATTTTAAAACGCTTGCTGTCTTTAAAAAAATTATTGTCTGTAAAGTCTACTTCGTATACTAAAGCTGTACGAAATTTATTGCCATTGATAAGAAAGTTATAAGCAGGAAATTTAAACTCCATTCCCTGCCTTACCCTTCTCCATGCAGGATAATTATCAGGCGAAAACAGTCGTTCTGCAAATGCCCATGTCGTCCATGTAAAGTCTCCATTTTTGTATTGAAGTCCAGCATCTTTATCATATTGAAAGGGTTGGGGTTGTGCTGCACTATCAGTATGCGTAATTTTCTTTTGTGTTGTATCCGCTTGTGCATTAACAGCAATTGAATACAACAGGAACAATAATAATAAGAATTGTGTTTTCATATTTAGTTATAAGTTGTCGTAATTAATTTCTACATCTTTTGTAAGGCAAATTGCCTGGCAGGTTAAAATTCTGCTTTCATTAATATCTATGTCTGTTAGAGATTGTGCATTCAGCATTTGCACTTTTCCTTTTATAAGTTTTGCCATGCAGGAAGAACAAACCCCTTCTTTGCATGAATAGGGAGCATTAACTCCTGCTGCTAAAAATGCGTCTAATATTGTTTCATCATTATCACATCTAACCTTATTGTCCTTGCCATCCAGCTTTGCACAAACCTTGCTTTCCTTGAAATTAATTTCAGAAGGTTCTTTGCCCATAATAAGGGGTTGGTCACCATCACCAATTGATATAAATCTTTCCAAATGCAGCTTGTTATCAGGTACTCCATGATTTTGTAATTCATGCTCTACCAGTTCCATAAATGGTGAAGGACCACATACATAGTATTCTGTATTTGCGATAGGTAATATTCTTTGTTCTTCTAAAAACAATTTTATTCTATCACTGTCTAATCTACCCGTCATACCATTCCATCCTGCTGATGCCTGGCTTACAATATGCGTTAGGAAAAACTTTTTATTGTAAAGGCTTTTTAAAATATTTAATTCTTTATAAAAAATAATTGCATCGGGGTGGCTGTTGGCATAAATTAACTTCACATAATTGTCAGGGTATTTAATTAGCAACGTTTTTATAATAGAGTAAATAGGAGTTATGCCACTGCCACCGGCGAAGAGAATGTAGTTTCGTTTTATATTTTGTTCCGGTTCTTTAAAGAAGTTACCGGAAGGTGGAAAAACTAAAAATTCATCACCTGCCTTTATTTGGTTGTTTAAATAATTGGATACGATACCATCTTTGATTTGCTTTACAGTTATTTGAAATTTAGTATCAGAATACGGACAAGTTGAAAGGGAGTAAGACCTTTTATATTCTTTGCCATCAATTTCAACTTTTAATATTATGAATTGACCTGCTATATATGCAAACTCCTTTTTCAGCTTTTCTGTAATAGAAAGCACAAAGGATTTGCTGTCTTTTGTTTCCTCAATTACTTCAGTAATTTGTAGCGAATGAAATTTTCTTATCCCTGCCTGAAATTTTTTGTGATAACCAATACGGAAAAGAACTGCAACCAATAGAACAATGAAACAAACTTCAGATAAAACCTTTTCTGCATCCAATAAATTTATAGGACGGTTTTTAAGTTGAGGGTCAATTACTGCGCCATGCACTAAAAACAACAACGCTAAAACATAAGCCGACAGGTGAATGTTTTTCCAGGTACGAAAACCAATTCTCTTTTTAATAACCTTTTGTGTAGTAACAATAATTACAATAATTGCAAACAGAGAAACAGTTCCTAATGCCACAAATAATTTTTGCGATGGTGCATTGATTGGTAGAATTATATCCATCAATTTAAACTTTGTTGCAGGGGCAAAGAGTAATAAAACAGGATGTACTATTGCCAATAGAAGTGCTACATAGGCTGTCCAGTTATGTATATCAACCAAATTTAAGCTACGGACAAATCGTGGTGCTTTTTGCCAAAGGCTAAGCCTTCTGTAGTTAATGCCCACCATCATCCCTAAGAGAAAATTGATAGTTAGCACGGCTGTAGCCGCAAGACCTGTATAAGCTGATGCCTGTAAAAACGGAGATTGCATTTTATAATACTGATTTAAAACATTCAATTAATAATTAAAAATTAGGACAAGAAATGCCTTGTAACAATGAATAATTGAAGATTAATCAGATTAAGAAAACCGAATTGTAGAGATAGATTTTATTAAGCCTTGGGGGGGAATAAAACTTACAAACTAAATTGTACTTATACCGGCTTGGCTGATTGAAAAGATCATAAGCAAAGGCAATGAATGAATAAAAATCTTTACAGTCAATAATTTTCTTTACAGCAAGAGAAGAGGGTTGAGCTAATTGTTTACCAGCAAGTGTGTAAACATGCGTTTCCTTACTATAATTTTCTTTGCTTTCTTTTTCATTTAATTCAAGCGAAGCAACCCCATAGCTGCAAAAGAGAATAAGGAATAAACAATATTTAAAAAAGGACTTCATCATCGGTCGTAAAAATACAAAAGGCTTGCCAAGGTGCAAAAGCATTACAGAAAAGTCAAAAAGCCTCGTAGTACAATGGATAGTATAAGAGTTTCCGAAGCTCCAGATCCAGGTTCGATTCCTGGCGAGGCCACCAAATTATTCTTTGTTTTTTGTATCAATCCATATTGTTACAGGCCCATCATTAATAAGTTGCACTTTCATATCAGCGCCAAATTCTCCTGTGTAAATTATTTTATTAAGATCTTTTGATAATTGAATAATAAACTCCTCATAAATAGGAATTGCAATTTCAGCCTTACTTGCTTTTAAATAAGATGGTCGATTGCCTTTTTTGGTTGATGCATGCAAAGTGAATTGACTAACAACTAAAATATCTCCATCAATATCTTTTATTGAAATGTTGGGTACTTTATTTTCATCATCAAAAATGCGCAGGTTAATAATTTTATTACTAAGCCATTTAATATCTTCATCATTATCTGCATCTTCAATTCCAATAAATACAAGCAGCCCTTTTTTTATTTCCGCTTTTATTTTACTATTTACAGTTACGCTTGCCACCGAAACCCTTTGAACAACTGCTCTCACATTTTTTATTTTTATATGTTATGATGGTAAAATCTTTTCTCAAACATTGCTACCAATTTTTTTCTGTGACAACAAATTTATTTTATCCTCAAAATGTGCAAAAATCAAAAAACTCACTGTCTGTCTGGATTATAAATTTTTGCACATCTCTTTTCCACAGGTGTTAATATTTAAGAGTTTGTTTGTTGAGTTAGAAAAAATATTTTCGCTTTCCACGCCTGCCTGACCGGCAGGCAGGTTTGCCAAAACTAACTATTAACCCATAAATAACTTTTACTCTTATGCCTACCAAAAAGCAGTCTGCAAAGGGGCTTCAGTTCCTTCGTCACTTTACCAAAGAAGGTATTTCTCCTTATGATATGTTTGAATATGATTACCGCACTTCGGTAATTAAAAATACTTCCGGAGAAGTTGTATTTCAAATGGATAAAGTAGAGGTTCCAAAACAATGGAGCCAGATAGCTACAGATATTTTAGCTCAAAAATATTTTCGTAAAGCAGGCGTGCCACAGGCAGACGGTACAACAGGCAGAGAAGGTTCAGCAAAACAGGTTGCACACCGCATGGCACATTGCTGGCGTGTTTGGGGTGAGCGGTATAATTATTTTGCCAGTATAGAAGATGCACAAATATTTTATGAAGAATTAGTATATGGAATTTTAAACCAGGCATGCGTTCCTAACTCTCCGCAATGGTTCAACACAGGTTTGCATGAAGTGTATGGTATAAAAGGAAAGCCTCAGGGACATTATTATGTTGATCAAAATGATGGCCAATTAAAAAAATCCACATCAGCTTATGAGCGGCCTCAGCCACATGCCTGTTTTATTTTAAGTGTAGAAGATGATCTTGTAAATGAAGGTGGCATTATGGATCTGTGGGTTAGAGAAGCAAGAATTTTTAAATATGGTAGTGGTGTAGGAACAAATTTTTCCAGTATTCGCGGAGAAGGGGAAAAGCTTAGCGGTGGTGGTACATCCAGTGGTTTAATGAGTTTTTTGAAAATCGGTGACAGGGCAGCAGGAGCAATAAAAAGCGGTGGTACAACAAGGCGTGCTGCCAAAATGGTGTGTCTTGATCTTGATCATCCTGAAATTGAAACTTTTGTAAACTGGAAACTGGAAGAAGAAAAAAAAGTAGCTGCATTAATTGCTGCAGGTTATCCCAGCGATTATGAAGGCGAAGCTTACAAAACAGTTAGCGGGCAAAACAGTAATAATTCTGTAAGAATACCAAATGAATTTTTTCATGCCCTTGAAGCAGATGGCGATTGGGAATTGAAGGCAAGAAGTG
>JALYYX010000409.1 GCA_030946075.1 Bacteroidota bacterium
GGTTAAGGTGGTATTAGAAACCGTGAAAATTCCTGTTCTTATAGCAGTGCTGCCACTTGTTGGTACAAGAGTAATTGTATTAACAGAAATTGAATAATTACCTGCTTCGTTAGTGGCAGGAGTTACAGAATAATTTGCCTCTGTATATGTATTATTAGGAAGAAACTGAATGACGGGAGCTTGACCTTTAGTGAAGGCAGAATCTTTTGTTGTTGGAGGATAGGCTATACCACCTAATGTATCAGTTATTACTAAATGAGTAGATGTTTCTTCCCATGTTCCTACAACAGAAGGCGCAGGAGCCGGAGTGCTGCTTTTGCTGCAAGCAGAAAAAATAGTGATTACTGCAACTAATAATGTAGTGAATAAAAAAGCTTTTTTCATAGTTTTATATTTTTGGGTTAAAATTAGCTGATATATTTTCAACCACCAAGTAAGAATGTTTTGTTTCTTCATCCTTTTTGTTAAAGTAATAAAATATTAGCTTCTTATAATCTAATAGAAGAATAGAAGTCATCAACTCTATTCTTTTAGTTTTCGATTCAAATGAACAAATATATAATAAAGCAAACCGGAATAGGCGAATTTAATAACGGCTGGTATTTATTATCTTGGTAAATGATTACCTCTAAATAAATAAAGCAAAAACCCTTAATGATTAGATTTTTTATTGTTTTTATCTTTCAATTATTGAATAACGTAGATTCAAGTTGTAAGTGCAATAGATTAATTAATTGGGTTTAAAATTAGCCATAAAAACCTGAAGAGGATTTTTGTATCCTAATAATTTTCTTGGCCTGTTGTTTAGTTTATTAGTGATGTCTACGAAGTATTGAATACCATAATTATTAAGGTTTGATTTTTTAGGTAAATATTGTCTGTAAAGTTTGTTGGTATATTCATTTAATCCTCGTTGCCAGGAGCTGTATGGGTCTGCAAAATAATAATGGGCATTGAGTTTTTGAGCAACAAATTCATGTCCTGCAAACTCTTTTCCATTGTCAGAAGTTATGGTATGAACAAGGTCTTTATAGGGGGCCAGTGCATTGATTATTTTGGTTTGAATGGTGTCTGCTTGTTTATCATTTGCTTTTACAATCAAAGCAAATTGAGATTTTCTTTCTACCAGGGTTAAGGCAAAACTTTGGTGATTAGCTCCTTCTATAAGATCAATTTCCCAATCACCAAAGCGTTGTTTTTGTTCTACCTCAACAGGGCGCTGATGTATAGATATACGGTTAACAATCAATCCCCGCTTGTCTTTGCGGTGCGTTCGTTTTCGTCTTCGTTTGTTTTGGGTACGAAGATGTGTATAAAGCTGGCCACCCTTTTTGAGATCGCTGTAAACGTATTGATAAATCCATTCATGGCTTACCATGGGGATGTTATTGTCTTTACAATAACCATTAATTTGCTCTGGCGACCATTGTTCTGCTTGTAATTTATTTTCAATGAAGGTTTTCATTTCAGTTGAAAAAAGAGAAAAATGTTTTTTATCTTTTTGCCTGTCGTTTACGAACTGCTGAGCCAAAGCCGGGTTATAGCGCCCTTTAGAAGTGCTGTTCCTTTTGATCTCTCTGCCAATAGTACATCGGTGAACACCGAGTTGTTTGGCAATAAATACTTTGGAATGATCTGCTTTAAGTAGAGCAGCTAATTGATACCTTTGCTCAGGGTTGAGTTGAGAATATTTTTTTGTCATTGCAACACAAAAATCTGTTTTTCTTCTCAACCCTTTTTAGGGGTACCCCTAAAAAGGGTTGAGAAGGTGTTGCACTTGCTACTTGAACTTAGGTTGTAATGTACATTTTACAATTATTTTTATTTTTAGTATTTTTACGTAAACTTTATTGGCATGAGATTTACTCCTCAATATATAACTGATAATAATGGAAGGAAACTTTCTGTTGTATTGCCTGTAAAAGAATATGCGAATATTCTTGCAGAGTTAGAAGAATTAGAAGATACTCAACTTTATGATGAAGTTAAGGCTAGAAATGAAGAACGTATTTCTTTAGAAGAATATAAGAACCAACGTAAAAAAAAGAAGCATGCCTGAATATTTTGTTGTATTGTCCAGGACAGCACAGAAACAATTGGATAGGTTGCCAAATAATATTGCAGAACAAATTTTAGATAGCATAACTTCTCTGGCTGATAACCCCCGCCCATATGGATATAAAAAACTAAAGAATCGGTTGGGCTACAGAATAAAAAAAGGAAAT
>JALYYX010000415.1 GCA_030946075.1 Bacteroidota bacterium
AAAACAGTAATTAAATTTTTCTGTTGATAAACTCCATTCAGATCAAGATTGTAATTTTCTATTTCTGTTTTGTTTGATTTAGAAATCTCAATATTTAATTCATTTATAGATAATAAAAAATTATGGATAGAATATTCCTTGTCTGCAAAAACTAATTTTGCATTGCATTTTTCTGCCTTTTTAATAAAAATATTTTTTATTTCATTTTGCGTTTCACCAATTACAGCAGGAATATTTTGTTTAATTATCCCGGCCTTTTCGAATGCGATCTTTGCAAGGGTATCACCTAAAATATTCATGTGATCATAACCAATATTTGTTATGATGCTTAGTAAAGGGGTGATAACATTTGTGCTGTCTAACCTGCCGCCAAGGCCGGTTTCAATGAATGCTATATCAACTTTTTGTTCAGCAAAATATTGAAATGCTAAAACAACAGTAAGCTCAAAAAAGGAAGGTTTAATTTCTTCTGTAACCTCTTTCATCATTGCAACAAATGAAACAATAAAATTTTTATTTATCATTTCACCGTTTACTTTTATTCTTTCTCTAAAATCTTTTAAATGTGGAGAAGTGTACAATCCGGTTTTATATCCGCATTGCTGAAACACAGCGGCCAGCATGTGACTGACAGAGCCTTTGCCATTTGTTCCTGCAACATGAATTGTTTTTATTTTATTTTGAGGATTATCTGCAGCTTTACATAATGCAATCGTATTGGTGATGTCTTCTTTATAAGCTGCAGCTCCTGTTCTGCTAAATAAAGGCAACTTAGTTAGAAGATAATTTAGTGTTTGCTCGTAAGTCAATTTGATGATGAATTTAAAATTGAAAGTTAATACATCAATTTTCTAATTATCAAATTTTCAAATCACCCAACTGCTTAGTTCTTTAAAATAAAATTAAAAAGAATAGTGCCGGACTCATCATCATTCTGGCTTGGCGGAAATTTTAATTGCTTTGCTTTTTGTATTGCAATACTTCTTAGCGAAGAATTGGAAGTTGTAGTACCTCTTGCAATGCTTGCGCTGGTAACGGCTCCTGCGGCATCAACTTTTATATCAACATATACTTTTGCATTCTCATTAAACTCATCTTCCATTGATGGGAAATGAATTGGCCTTCTTCCTGACAAACCTCTTATCACACTAACACCACTTTTTCCGCCCGGAGTATTTCCGTAAGAATCAGGTTTGCCATTAGGGCTTCCATTATCACCATTGCCCGGTTTATAGCCCTGGTTTCTGTAACCATTATCCTGCGTTGCACCATTGCCTCCTGTTCCAGTGCCACCCTTATACAAAGGAATTTTTGGTTTAGCAGGTGCAGGATTTGGATTTACAACAGGGATAGGGTTAGACTTTTTGACTGGCTTTGTAACAGTTTCTTTAGCAAGCGTTTTTGCCTCTTTGTTTGGCTTAATTGGTTTAGTAACAGGCGCCGCTTCTTTATCATCGTTTTCATCTGCCTGTATATCTTTTGCAGGCGCATCGTGGGTTGCAGAAGATTTTTCAACAGACTTTTGTTGCGCAACATCAGGTGCAGGATCGCCTTTTATCAATGGCTGCACATCACCCAATCCTTCTTTTTCATTTCCTAAATTCACTTCAATAAGATCCGGTGCAATAACAGGCGGAGGAATTTGAATACGCCATGTGTACAAAATAGTTATGGCCAACAGTAGTCCGCAAATGAGAACTGTATAAGAAAACGCTTTCGTATTTTTTTGTATCTCGAATGTATCAGTCATTACAAATGTTAATGCTTTGCGATGCCAATTTACTTTAAATGCATAAGTGTGATGGTAATTATTCTGTTAAAAAATTATGCAAATCTTTTTATAATAAAATTTGGCAACCATTTTAAAAGTGTTGCAACAATCCACCATCTTTTTGTAATGTAAGCTCTTTTCTTTTTTTTATGAATAGCATTAAAAATTTGTTGAGCTGCTTTTTGGGGTGTTGCAATCCAGAATTTTCCGCCTTTTGTTAAACCTGTATCAACAAAGCCGGGTTGAATATCAGTTATTGCAATATTCTTTTTTAATTTTTTTGCTTTAAAATAAAGCCCTTCCATATAGATGCTTTCAAATGCTTTGCTGGCGCTGTATGCAGGCGCATGGCTATTTCCCCGTATAGATGCAATGGATGATGTACATGCAATTTGGCCGTGGCCCTGGTTACTAAAATAATTAAAAGCATAACAAACAATTTCTACAAAGCCGTTTACATTTACGTCAGTTGTATGCTTTTCAATATCCCATTCAAGGTCATTGCTTACGTCTCCATACCCACTATTGTAAATTAAAATATTAACGCCATCAAGC
>JALYYX010000437.1 GCA_030946075.1 Bacteroidota bacterium
GATGAGAACCTTATTTACATAAACGACTTCGAAGTTTTTCGTCCTTATCTCGTAAATAATGCACAGCAGGAAGGATTGAGTTTTATCAATCCTGAACTTGCCCGGAATATTAATTTTTATAATGGCGGTTTCCAGGCAAAGTATGGTGATAAGATGAGCAGTGTTCTGGATATTCAATACAAAAAACCAAAGCAGTTTGGCGGCTCTGCATACATAAGTTTATTGGAGCAGGGCTTGCATTTGGAAGGGTCATCAAAAAATGAAAAGCTCACATACTTGGTTGGTGTTCGCAGCCGCACCAATAGGAGTTTATTAAGCAGCCAGGAAACAAAAGGCAATTACATTCCTTCATCTGCCGATCTGCAGGGTTACATTACTTACCAGTTAAATAAAAAAGATCAGCTTGAATTGTTGGGAATTATCTCAGGAACAAAATTTTTATTGATACCGGAATCTGCACAAAAAACTTCTTCTGTTTTTTCTCCGGTGTTTTCTGCAAACCTTGGTCTCGATATTTTTTTTGACGGGCAGGAAAAAGACCACTACTCTACAAACCTTTTGGGGCTTAGCTTTCTTCACCAGGCAAATAAAAATGTAAGGCTAAAATGGATGCTCAGTAATTTCCGGGATAATGAGAATGAAAACTTTGACATTACCGGTGCATATCTTTTTGGGGAACGGAATTTTGATAAGGGCAGTTCTTCATTTGGTAAAATTGTAAATCCGCTGGGGGCTGGTCTTTATCAAAATTATGCAAGAAATAAACTCAACATTGATGTTTGGAACTTAAGTATGAAAGGAAGTGTTGATAAACAAAAACATTTTATTCAATGGGGAATTTCTGCAGAGCGAACATTGATAAAAGACAAAATAAATGAATGGGAATTCCAGGACAGTGCAGGTTATAATTTGCCATACAATCCAAATGTTCTTCAGCTAAACAGTGTAATAAAATCTTCATCTAATCTTTCTATAAACAAATACAGCGGCTATGTTCAGGATAATATTCGTTTAGGCAATTCACTTCGCGATTTTACTTTGCAGGTTGGCGTTCGCTATAATTATAATTCCCTCAACAAAGAATTTTTAATTTCTCCACGTGCACAAATAAGCTATAAACCCAACTGGAACAAAGATGTTATTCTTAAAGCATCTGCCGGAATATACGACCAGCCACCATTCTATCGTGAAATGAGAAAGTATAACGGCACTGTGAACACATCTTTAAAAAGCCAGAAGAGCATTCAGTTTGTTGCCGGCGTTGATTATAATTTTAAAAATACAAATAAGCCTGTACGGTTAACAACAGAAGCATATTATAAAAGTATGACAGACGTTGTGCCGTATGATATTGATAATGTTCGCATCCGTTATTTTGGAATCAACAATGCAAAAGCGTATGCAACAGGCATTGAGGCACGCATTTACAGCGAGTTGGTAAAAGATGCAGAAAGCTGGCTGAGCGTGGGTTTAATGCAAACGAAGGAAGATATTCAAAATGATTTTTATTACAAGTATAAAAACGCAGCAGGCGAATTCATTACAGCACTAAGCGCTGACCAAAAAATAAAAGATAGTGTACGTACTAACATTGGTTATGTACGCCGACCCAGCGACCGCCGCCTTACACTCGGATTATTTTTACAGGATTATCTTTCTACCAATAAAAATTTCAGAGTGCATTTAAATATTTTGTACGGCAGCAACATGCCTTACAATATTCCCGGCAGCGTAAAATATCGCAATGCACTCATCATAGAGCCGTATATGAGAGTGGACATAGGTTTCAGTGCATTGCTGATAAGCGAAAGATCAGTACGCCGAAGTCATAGCCCCTTCCGTAGCCTGCAGAATATTTGGGCCAGCCTCGAAGTATTCAACCTCATAGACCGTCCCAACACAATCAGTTACCAATTGATAAAAGATTTTGCCAATAATACATTTGCCATCCCAAATCGCCTCACACCACGGCTTTTGAATTTTAAATTATTGGCGAGATTTTAATTTTGGCGTAAGAAGTACAATGAAGAAGGAGTAGGAAATTAGATTCCCTATTTTAAGTTTTAAGAAATTGACCAAATGCAATGAGCCATAATAATATCAATTACATGAACTTCATTATGTGTTTATTTATTAGAACAAAAAGTTTAGTATTAAACTCTTAAAAATAAAAAATATGGCACACGAACCATTTGTAATTGAACGAACTTTTAATGCACGTATTGAAAAAGTTTGGAAAGCAATTACTGATAAAGAAGAAATGAAACAATGGTATTTTCATCTTGCAGAATTTAAACCTGAAGTAGGTTTTGAATTTCAATTTGAAGGTGGCCCGGATGATAGAAAATATTGGCATCTCTGCAAGGTTACCGAAGCAATTCAAAATAAAAAGCTAACCTATAGCTGGCGTTACTCTGGCTATGAGGGAAACTCCTCCGTCACATTTGAATTATTTCCTGAAGGAGAAAAAACAAAATTGAAATTAACGCACATAGGTTTAGAAACTTTTCCGGCAAATTCTGATTTTGCTAAAGAAAATTTTGCACAGGGCTGGAATCATATTATTGGTAAATCGCTGCACGAGTATTTAGATAAATAAATTTTACATGTCCTCACATTTCAATAACTAAAAAGATTGATTCATGAAAAAAATATTCACCAAACTTACATTCTGGGTGCTTACTGCAATTACTGCGGGTATTTTGTTAGGAACATTTGCTCCTGCTACTGCAGTAAAAATGCAGCCTTTAGGTAAATATTTTATTGAAGTAATTAAGCTTTTTATTTACCCGATTATATTTTTAACTATTACCCTTGGTATAAGCGGAATGAGCAGTTTAAAAAAAGTGGGCAAGGTTGGTAGCAAAGCAATTATCTATTTTGAAATTGTTACTACACTTGCATTAATTATAGGTATAGTAGTGGTAAATATTATTAAGCCCGGCATTGGTGTAGTTACATCTGCGGTAAAAAGCGGAGACATTACGCTATACACAAATCAGGCGCAAAACTTTAGCTGGTGGAAGTTTGTAAAAGATAATATTACCATACAGGTTTTATTTGTCGCTATTTTATTCGGTATATGTTTAAGTAAATACAATCGCAAACAAAAAATTATTCAGCCACTATTAGTTATTTCAAAATATGTTTTTAAGGCATTGCATTTTGTTATGATACTTGCACCCATAGCCGCTTTCGGCAGTATGGCCTACACTATAGGTAAATATGGCCTGCATACTTTATTACCCCTCGGTAAACTAATGCTTACTGTTTACATTACCTGCGCTCTATTTATTTTTATTGTGCTTGGGTTAATTATGCGGTATTATAAAATAAATCTGTGGCATTTTTTAAAATATATAAAAGCAGAATTACTGATTGTATTTGGTACATCTTCATCAGAGGCTGCATTACCTTTGCTAATGGAAAAGCTGGAACGAATGGGTTGCTCCAAACCTGTTGTGGGTTTGGTTGTTCCTGCTGGTTATTCTTTTAACCTTGATGGCACAACTATTTATCTTTCCATGTGTGTACTTTTTTTAGCGCAAGTATTTAATATTCATTTAAGTTTTAATCAGGAGCTAAGCATTATTGGAATTTTGTTCATCACTTCAAAGGGTGCTGCAGGTGTTACTGGCAGCGGGTTTATAGTGCTGGCATCTACACTAACTGCTATAAAAGTTATTCCTATAGAGGGATTGGCTTTGCTGTTAGGTGTGGACAGATTTATGAGTGAGGCTCGTGCTATTACCAACTTTATTGGTAACGGTGTAGCTACAATTTTTCTTGCCAATAATGAAAAAGAATTTGATAGAAAAAAAATGTTTGATGCATTTAATCACAAAGCTGAAAAAGAAAAATATAAATGAAATATTTTCAACTGCTGATATTAATATCATTTTATTCGGGTGTTAATGCACAGGTACCATTTTATTATCATCAGAATAAAAGTTTTGATGCGGCATTAAAAAATATAATTCACGAGGCTGCATTAGATAGTACATGGGATGTTGGTGAAGATGGAAAAGAACAAATATCTTTTGCCGTAATCGATCTTACAGGAAGAAGGCCTGTATTGGGTGGCGTAAACCTCTCCAACTTTATTTATCCTGCATCTGTTTACAAAATGTATGTGGCAATGGAAATTTTAAAACAGGTAAGCGATAATCAATATTCATTGTTTCGGCAATACATTATTAAATCACCTAATGATGTTGACAGATCAAAAGAAATCGGTTTTGATCCAAGACCATTATTAAAAAATGGAGATACTGTCACGATCAGTTATTTGCTCGATCTGATGATAACACGAAGTGATAATTCTGCTGCCAATTGTTTAATAGATGTTGCCACAAGAAACCGCATAAATAAAACCATTAACGAAATGGGCTGGCATGGCAGTGAAGTAACCCGCAAATTTTTGAAGCGAACTTTTGAAGATAAAGGGTACGATACAATTAGAGGAACAGAAACCTGTGCTTTGCACGCAGCAGATTTTATGTACAAAATTTATACAGATCAATTGATAAATCCATGGGTTAGCAAACAATTAAAAGCCTTGCTGGGCAGGCAATTGGACACATCCAAACTTTCAACAGGGTTACCATCTTCAGC
>JALYYX010000448.1 GCA_030946075.1 Bacteroidota bacterium
ATTATTTTAATTGGCGCCTCACCAATCATGGTGCTTATTTATGAAATAGCTTTTGAAACAGCTACACAGTTTCATCATAGTAATATCAAATTACCTTTTAGGTTTGAAAAGATTTTAAACTTTTTAATTGTAACTCCACGAATGCATGGCATTCATCACTCAATGGTAAAGACAGAAACCGATAGTAATTACTCGGTTATCTTCTCCTTTTGGGACAGGATACATAACACAGTAAGAATAAACATCCATCAAAATGAAATTGTAACAGGTGTGCCTACTTATGCTGATGAAAAAGAATTAACGATTGGCAATCTTTTAAAATTGCCTTTCACTAAAATTCGTGTGTGGCAACAATCGGAAAAAACGGATGATGATAAATGATTATCTTTTTATCGTAGCCCAACTAACCCAAATCAATTATTTTTTATTTGGATACCCGTAAACCAGATCCGAAATTTTCCGTCTTTTGATCTATGATCCTGTGCAATTTGTAATCCATTAAAATTTTTATAGTCCGCCCATGTTGTTACAAGCGTAGGTTCTGCCGCACCGCCTTTATGATACATCCACTCCTGTATTTGATTTTTATCATCTACATACATATCGTACATATCACCGGGAGTATAACCATCCTTAGCATTATATTTTGCCGAAAGCTTATGTAGACTTTTCCCACTGATTGGCGCCATTTTCATACTACTATCCAATAATTCAAAACCTTTGTCCCAGCTAAGATGAAATGGAAACAGTAACCAATATTCATCGTTGGTAAACCTGGCGTTTAACTTTTTAAGTTCCTGGGTTGTGGTATCGTTTCTTTTAAATTTAGTAGTGATGCTGTCAGTGATAAATATCACTTCATCCGACTTTGGAAACCATTGCCAGTGCCTGCTTGATGGAGCAGCAGTATCCCGTTGCACATTAAAAATAAATTCAAGCATTTGTACATTTTTAAAACTATCAACTCCATTTGCATCTGCAATTAACTGCCCTGCATTTTTTTCAGACGGTTGGTTGCAACATTGTAAAGCAAAAAAACAAAATAGAATAAGTGCATTTTTCATAAAGAATATTTTGGGGTAAATCATTTATCAAAATAAATAATAAAAGTAGCACACAATAACAGGATAATAAGCATAAAGCCTCATTCAACTTTTATTCGTATATATTTAAAACAATTTTTATGCAACGTATAACCATTTCAATTTTCGTATTATTTTTCATGTTTACTTCCTGTAACACTGCTCAGTCTGTAAAAGAACCTTCCATTAAGCAAAGCAAAATTGCCCAGGATTACCCGATCCAATTAACAGATGCACAATGGAAGGAAAAGTTAACAACTGAACAATATAATATTCTTAGAGAGAAAGGCACAGAACGTGCAGGTACTGGTAAATATGATCATTTTTATAAAAAGGGAACTTATTATTCTGCTGCATCGCTGCAACCTGTTTTTAGCTCTGAGTCAAAATTCGATTCACATACAGGTTGGCTGAGTTTTTCTGAACCAATAAATCCCGATGCTATTCGCCTGGTAAATGATAACAGTGATGGGATGGAACGAAGGGAAGTTGTAGATAGCAAAAGCGGATCACATTTAGGGCATCTTTTTGATGACGGCCCAAAACCGTCAGGCAACAGGTATTGTATGAATTCTGCTGCTTTGATCTTTGTTCCGGAAGGTGGTAAAGCGCCAACAAGTTCAAAATAATTATAAACATAGTTTTCAAAATTGAATATGAAAAAAATACAAGTTTTGTTTTTATTTTCTTTTGTTACAGCAGTTTTATTTTCATGTGGACAGAACAACAATAAAACTGAAACAAAAAAAGAGCAAAAAGAGAAAAAGGATTTATCCAAATACAGCCAGGCAACATTTGCTTCCGGATGCTTTTGGTGTATGGAAGGAGTATATGAAAGTGTAAAAGGTGTTGAAGAAGTTATATCAGGTTATGCAGGTGGAAAAGAACCAAATCCAACTTATGAATTGGTGGGTTCCCATACAACCAACTATGCTGAAACGGTTCAGGTATATTATGATTCTTCGGTTGTTACTTACCCAACATTACTTAAAGTATATTTTGGTTCTCAGGATGCTACACAGGTGAACGGACAGGGACCTGACGAAGGTGCATCTTACCGGTCAATTATTTTTTACAACAATCCTACAGAAAAAGTGGAGGTAGAAAAATACATTGCTGAAATACAAAAAAATTATGATAAGCCTGTAGCTGCGCAGGTTGTTCCATTTGAAAAATTTTGGATGGCAGAAGATTATCACCAGGATTATATTCAGCATAACCCGGATGTGCCATATGTGCAACAGGAAAGTATTCCCCGTATAAAACGTTTTCAAAAACAATTTCCTGAGTTAATAAAGCCCGATCATAAATTTTAAATATTCTAAAAAAATATCAGATCCAAATCATGAAAAACCTTTTTCTTTTTATTACCTGTTTTTTTTTATTATTAGATACATTTGCTCAAAAGCCGCCATCACATGCACTGTGGGATAAATTATTAAAAAAGAATGTGAACGAAGCAGGTTTGGTAAACTATAAAGGATTTGAAAAAGATAAAGCTGAACTATATACCTACTTGAAAACGTTAAGTGATAATGCATATCAAAAAAGTTGGAGCGAAAATGAACAAAAAGCATATTGGATCAATGCCTATAATGCATTTACAATTTCACTGATCCTTCAACACTACCCCGTTAAAAGTATTAAAGATATTGGCGCTGCTATTCAAATTCCATTTGTAAATACACCCT
>JALYYX010000280.1 GCA_030946075.1 Bacteroidota bacterium
TTATAATCTTTATTAGCCATTGCAATTCTTCCCATTCCAGCAAACGCATACGGATATCCGGGTCTTTCCTGTAAAGCAATGGTGTATTGCATTTCAGCATTTTTCAAATCTCCTGTTTTCTCATACAAATTGCCCAACTGTACTCTTGTCCACTCAGTTGATTCATCTCCCGGCCCCCCCGCATCTACAGCCATTTTCATAGCACTTATGGCGCCGGGATAATCTCCGTAAATTTCTCTTAAATAAGAAATGCGTGAATAGGAACGTAAATCGGGCCTTATTGAAACCATCCTGTCAGAGTTGGCAACTGCGGAATCATAGTAACCCATTTCTACATTTCCATCTACCAACATACCATATACAAATGCATTGTAAGGATTTATTTGCTGTGCCTTTTGTGCTATTGCTAAACCATCAGCAAAATGATGTTGAGATAAATAGAGTAAGGCTTTATAAATTAATCCATCAAAATTTGTGGAATCATTTTTTAAAACTTTATTTACATATTTCATTGCAGCCATGTCATAATAAACATAATTGCCGGTAACCCTGGCCTCCTGAATAAAAATGGCCGCCAATCCTAACATTGGTTTTATATCATTAGGGTTTTTTTCAAGCGTTAGTAAATAATTCTTTGCCTGGTTTTTTGTAAAACCCCATTCGTTGGTTTGAGCTAATGCTCCTTTGCGTTCCAGCAAAGTGTAAGTTTTATTCTCGCTTACTTCTTTTTGATTATTATATTTTATAATTATAAAACTTATAGCAACTAAAAACAAAACGATTACAATAAAATATATACCTTTTTTATTCATAATTCTATTTATACAAAGATGAAAATAATTCGCTTATTTGTAAAAAAAGTCCGCAGCGATCAACTACGGACTTTTTTTGGATGAATATTATTTTAAAGTTTAATTAATTTAACCAATCCTTTCGGAACTGTGTTCGCGAGCACTTTGATAAAATAAACACCACTTTGTAAATCAGAAGTATTCCATCTGAAATTATAAATACCAGTATCTTTCTTAGTATCTAAAAGGGTTTTTACTTTATGCCCTGCAGCATCGTAAAGATTTATTTGCACATTAGTACCATTTTCCTGAATTCTGTAATAAATAGTATTATGATCTTTTACTGGATTTGGTGAGGAAGTAAAAAACACATCCGGTGCAGAGATTCCTAAGCCTGTTCCGCTAGGACCAAGTATTGCAGGTTTTGTGTAGTTTGTTTCCAAACCCGCTTTATCAGTTGTACCAGGCCATGGCGTTTGAACAAATGGAAAGCTTGTTTTAAAAGTGGTATCATTATTATTAATACCAGTGCTATAACCCAATACTGCCAATAATTTTGGAGTAACAGGATTAGGACTGCCTGCTACATAATCATCATAAAATAATCCAAGAGCAGCTAACACAACTCCGGATACGGCTTGTAATTCTATTCTTGTTACATCATCTTCCAAACGTCTTCCATTAGGAAATCCATCCATATTTGGTATGAATTGTAAATTAGTATTTGTATTATATGCAGGATCTGTTAAGCCGAGTACAGCAGCCTGAATAAGCCCTTCACTACTGAATTTAGCATCAGTTCTTGAAGTAACAGGTACAGCCATATTTAGCCTTAACATATCGCCGCCACTGGGTAAAAAATTATTGATAAAAGGCTTACCTGCGGCTAAAGGATTTCCACCTTTACCTGTGGCTAATTGGTAAGGTCTAAGGTTTGGAACACCTGTGTGAAAAATTGGCCAAAGATCAACTGAACGGGGTGAGGCAGGTGCTGGCAACAATAAATGTGCATAACCTAATGGCGGCTCAGCCAAGGCAGTACCTATCAATGCAGGATTGCCACGCAAAGGGAATAATCCATTTTTCCCATTTCTGAAATCATAGGTTTGTAAAGAACTTGACTGCACACGTAATGGAGCAAATGCAGGAACAGCAGGGCCGAACTGGCTGTCATCCATATATAATGCTAATTCAGGATTGTAAAAGAAATTTCCGAAGGTTGCGAGATTTGCAAGATCCTGATAAGGTGTTGACGAGTTCCAAAGGTCTTTTTTACCAATAGGAATTACAGCCTCGTTGGTGAGCGGCATTCCTAACCTTGATACCTGAACCCACGGGCCACTGTACGATTCAGAACCAGCACCAGTATTTAATGTACGGATTTGCTGACGACTTGCAGATGCCCAAACGCCTATTACATAATTAGGGTCTAAAATACTTGTTGCTGCAGAAACGGGTTGCCCGTTTTTTTGTAAAGTAGAAATATCAACCTCTAAAGCAATTGTTGAAACATTTTTTACTCTCAACCCATCAATCTGGGGAGTGCCTGTTGTTCGTGGGGCATCACCCAAATCAAAAATTCCACCCAGATCAACAAAGAAAGGATCATCTGCAGTTCCACAAAATACTCTTTCACCGGTTGTAGATGTTACAATAGCATTATTTATTAATGTATTATAATTCGGAGTGCTTAAACCTGCACCACTTCCTATAGAACGTGGACCAATATTAGGTGGTGGAACTATACCATTTGTAATTATTGTTTGAAAAGTTGTACCACCATCTTTACTTCTTTCTAAAGTATAAGTGGTTTTTAAATTTTGTTTGCCCAAACGGATATTAAAAAAGGTTGTTGGATCTTCATTAACTTTTTTAAATGTAAATCGGTATGTGATATCATCTCCCGGGGTAGCAGTATTATTATCAACATGAATTTCGTACCGCACGTTCTCACCAAACGAATAAAAATTTGGACCGCCTTGTGGTATTTGAAATGGAATATAGTTAGCAATTAATATAACTTTATTTGGATCTGTTGGGCTGCGAAACGCATACACGTCAGTATTATCAGCCAATGGATCATCTGCAATCAATGGCGCTTCACGATGACTGGATGCAAATAGAGGAAATGAATTTACAACCATGAGCACCATTAAAAACGATGCGTATATTTTTCTTTTCATAAATTATTTTTTATTGGTTCGTAATATTTGTACCTCTCCATGGAACTTGAACATAAGGGAATGAGGTTTTAAAATTTATATCGTTCTTCTCAACACCGGTTGAATATTGTAAAACATTTATTAATTGATTTGTTACCGGAGAAGCCCTGAAATCTGTTGGATTAAAATCATCATACCACAATCCGATAGCTGCTAACACAACTCCACCAACAGCCTGTAATTCAATTCTTGTTACGTCATCTTCTAACCTTCTGCCATTCGGAAAGCCATCCATATTTGGAATGAATTGTAATGACTGATCTTTATTATAAGCCGGATTAGTCAATCCTAAAACAGCAGCCTGTACAAGGCCAAGAGAACTAAAATTAGGATCAGTACGTGGTGTTGGAGGCACGGCCATGTTAAGCCTTAGCATATCTCCACCATTGGGTAAAAAGTTATTTATAAAAGGCTTACCTGGTTTTAAAGGACTGCCACCTTCTTTACCTACTGCTAATTGATAAGGTGCCAGGTTGGGAACGCCTGTATGAAATATGGGCCAAAGATCTACTGAGCGTGGTTTTCCCGGGCCGGGTAATAATAAACCACCGGCAATAGCATCATCTAATGCAGTTCCTTTAACGGCTGCAGATCCTTTTAGAGCAAATAGCCCGTCAGCGCCGTTTCTAAAATCAAATGCCTGTAATGAATGGGTTTGAATCCGCAATGCGCTAAAAGCCGGAACTGCTCCGCCAAATTTACTATCATCCATATATAAAGCCAATTCAGGATTGTAAAAGAAATTTCCAAAAGTTCCTATGTTAGCTAGATCCTGATACGGTGTACCAAAATTCCATTGGTCTTTTTTACCAATAGGAATAACTGCTTCATTGGTTAATGGCATTCCTAATCTTGAAACCTGAACCCAATTTCCGGTTTCTGTTGATCCAGGGCCATTTGTATTTAATGTTTTTGTGGCCTGCCTGCTTGCAGAAGCCCAAACACCTATAATGTAATTAGGATCTAAAATATTTGTTGCCGCAGAAACAGGTTGTTTATTTTTTGAAAGCGTTGCAATATCTATTTGTAAACAAATTGCGTGGGTATTATATTGAGCCAATCCATCCCGTGACTTCATATTTTGCCTTGGTGCATCACCTAAGTCAAATATGCCACCGAGATCAACAAAGAATGGATCATCTGCTGGTCCGCAAAAAACTTTTTCCCCTGTGGTAGCAGTAGCGATTGAATTTGTAATTAATGTATTATAATCGGCAATATTCAAACCGGCGGTTCCACTTATAGACCGGGGACCAATGTTAGGAGGCGGTACAACACCACCCGTAACAATTGCCGTAAATGTAGTTCCCCCATCTAAACTTCTTTCGCAAGTATAGGTTGTATATAAATTTCTTTTCCCTAAGCGGATATTAAAAAATGTGGTAGGATCCTGATTAGTACGTGTAAATGTAAAACGATATGTAATGTCATCACCTGGTGTTGCAGTATTATTATCTATATGAATTTCATATCTTATATTTTCACCAAAAGTATTAAAATTTGGTCCTCCCTGTGGTAGTTCAAATGGAATAAAGTTGGCAATGATATTTACTTTATCAGGTGCGTCAGGGCTTCTGAAAGCATATAAGTCGGTATTATCGGCTAATGGATCATTAGAAATTAATGGAGCTTCTCTATGGCTGGAAGACATTAAAATAACAGAAATGATAAATGAGCCAAATACCACAGCAATAACCTGTAAAAGCTTTGTGTGCGTAATCTTTTGTGTCATAATTAATTTTTAAACGTTAGATATTTAAAAGTGGTTTAAGTAGAAAAATGGAGATTATGCTTTCACATACGGCCTTTTTTTCTTCATGGTTTTAAAATTTTACAATTTTTTTTTGTTAATAAAATCCAAGATTAAAAAAATACCGTTTATTTATTTTGAAAGATTGAACCCGATTTTTTCAAACTCATATTTTTCGTTTAATCATAAAAATATTTTATTGACTTTCAAAATTTATACAATGCTCAAAAATTATCTAAACCTTATTGCCTTATTTATTTTAATATCCACAGTAAGTGTTGAAGCACAAAACAAACAGCTAAATATTGTAACAACAGCAGTTCCCTTTTTACGTATATCAACAGATGCCCGTGCAGGGGGAATGGGAGATGTTGGGATAGCAACTACTCCGGATGCTAATTCAATTTATTGGAACCAGGCTAAACTTCCTTTTGCTCAAAGTAAGGCAGCAATAGCAGCATCTTATACTCCCTGGTTACGTGGGTTGGGTGTAAAAGATATTTATCTTACTTCATTAGGCGGATATTACCAATTGGATGAAACGCAGGCGCTATCTGCTTCTATGAAATATTTTAGTTTAGGCAATGTTCAATTTACTGATGAAAATGGTAATGATCTTAGTTCTTACAGGCCAAATGAATTTTCTTTTGATGCTGGTTACTCCCGTAAACTTTCGAGTAAATTAGGTTTAGGTATTGCGGTGCGTTATATCCATTCTAAACTTGCCAGTGGAAATTATAATGGTCAATCTTACAAGCCGGGATCATCAGTGGCAGCAGATTTGAGTTTATTTCATGATGGAACAGGGGGTAATCCTGAAGCATCCGGTTTAAATTGGGGTATAGCTATAACTAATCTTGGCTCTAAAATTTCTTACACTAATGATGCAAGCAGAAAGGATTTTATTCCTGCTAATTTAGGTTTAGGTATTGCATATATAAAATCATTTAATGAAAATACAAAAGCCACTTTCGGCTTGGATATAAATAAATTACTTGTTCCCACGCCCCCTCAATTAAGTGGAAATTCTACAACCGCAGATTCTATTGCAATTAATAAATACCGCAACAAAAGTGTTCTCAGCAGTTGGTTTAGCTCCTTTGGTGATGCCCCCGGTGGTTCATCTGAAGAATTTCGTGAATTACAAATCTCAGCAGGCGCAGAGGTTATTTTTCAAAGCCAATTTGCTTTAAGAACTGGATACTTTTATGAATCTCCAACGAAGGGTAATCGGAAATTTTTTACTGTTGGTGGTGGTTTACTTTTATCAGCATTCAATGTAAATTTTTCATACTTATTTCCAACGGGTAGCGGTGCTCAAAGCAGCCCTTTGGAAAGCACTTTCCGTACGAGTATAATTTTTAATTTAAATAAACAATAAAAAAGCTTGCATTAATTATTACTACGTCTCAGAAATGAGACGTTTTTGTTTATGTAGCGTTCTTGTACACACATGTTTGATATTTTTCCAGTAACCTTAGCTTTAATATCCTTTCACAATTATAAAATTATTAAAGGCACTATCTGTTAAAGGGGTTAGGATAACTTCATCCACTTCTGCTTTCTCAGGGCCCCGCCTGCACCATTCAATAAACTCATCTAATTGTTCCTGAGTGCCTGTTGCCATTGCTTCTACATCATCATCCTTCCTGTTCTTTATCCAACCGGTAATACCAATTTTATCTGCTACTTTTTTAGCAGTTACCCTGTAGAAGACTCCCTGTACTCTCCCTTTAATGTACAAATGAATTGTAGGCATACAATTTTATTTTACAAAATCAAACAATGTTGCAGTAAAAATTCCTCGTTCTCTTTTTTTAAAAATTGCTTTCCAGTTGCCTACATACCGTATAAGCGATGGCACTAAATAATTTCCAAACTTCGTTAGCTCTACCTGCATCTGCACATTAAAATCATACACGCCTGCATCATAGCTTAATGAATAATTACGGGCAACTATTTCAAACGTTTTATCATTGAACCATGTTACCATTTCATCAATTACCACATCGCTTTTTTTATCGTCTTTAGCTTTTATTGTAAAAACATAGCAGCTTGTTTTATTATGTTCCTCCATATCAATACTCATGTCATATTTATTCTCCATGTTATCATCAAAAAGGGCTGTTTTATTACTCATAAAAGGAAGACCTTCTATTTTTCGGCCTGGGTTAAAAAACAACATTTTTAATTGCGCCTTATGTTTTTCCATACCGGTTAAACCTTCTGTGGATAAGGCTTTCCCTTTAATGATATTATCTTCACCGCAAATACTGTCTTTGGTAAAAAATAATCCTGCATACATTTCTCCTGTATAATAATTAAAATTTTTATGCTCGTTGTAAATATCACCTGCAGTGGTTTCTTCAAGTGTTTGCATCATGCGGCAATTCCCTGTTCTGGTTTGTTTTATTTTACTTCGCAAAGAGGCTTTAATATCACCATCTTTATTTACCATACGTATATCATTTAGCGCTGAGAAACCAATGATGTGCAGCGTGCGGAAAGCTTTGTAAAAAGTAGTATCATTTCTTACCCTGTCAATAAATGCGGGAACATTTATTTTGTTATTAACCACAACTTCTGAAAGCGTAATAAATCTACCATCAATTGTAATAACAGTATCTTTTTTGTTTTGTGCAGAGAGAAAATTTAAAGTAAAACAAAAATAAACAACAGCCACAGGCCTAATCATACTACAGTTTTAAATTTATAATAAATGCTTTATCTTGAAAAGATCATCTTATAATCCACACTTATTTTTCCTTTGGAAATATCACCCAGCTTACGTTTCAGCAGTTTTCGTTTTAATGGCTTTAGAAGATCAATAAATAACTTTCCTTCTATATGATCATATTCATGCAGTACTACCCTGGCAGTTATTCCATTAAATGTTTTGGTATGCGGTTCAAACTTTTCATCATTAAAATTTATGGCTACTTCTTCTCCCCGGTAAATATCCTCTCTTATTTTTGGTATACTTAAACAGCCTTCATTATAGCTCCATTCCTTACCATTAATTGAAGAGATATGGGCATTGATAAATACACCTTTGTAACCTTCATCGTTCACAAATTCTTTTTTTTCATTATCATCTAGATTTTCAATTATCTGCAGGCTGTCAATCACGAATAACCGTATATCTTTATTTACCTGCGGCGCGGCCAAACCCACGCCCTTGCTGTTGTACATCGTCTCCCACATATCATCAATAAGTTTATCCAGTTGTGGATAATCAGGTGAAATATCCTGAGAAATTTTCCTTAATATGGGTGAACCGTAAGCAACGATCGGTAATATCATACTTATATCTCCTCTCAGGGAATGTTTTAATTATTAAGAATGCAAATTTAAGTTAGAATTTACATTGTTTAAGAGCGTCCAACGTTTTGCAGATATTCCTGCAGCATCATTGTGGCCGCAATCTCATCAACAGTTCTTTTATTCTGCCTGTCTTTTTTTTTCATCCCCATATCTATCATTGCGTTCTTTGCCATTTTAGAAGTAAATCTTTCATCAACCGTTTTTATTGGTATTTGGGGAAATTCTTTTTGTAGTTTTTTTATTGTTTCTTTTACCAAGGGTGTGGCATGTGTGTCAGAATCGTCCAAATTTTTCGGCTCACCTATCACTATTAATTCTACATCTTCTTTTTTAAAATAATTTTTTAAGAAAGGAATTAATTCTTTGGAATCAACTGTTGTTAAACCGGTTGCGATTATCTGTAATGGGTCTGTAACTGCCAACCCTGTTCGTTTTCCGCCATAATCTAAACAAATAATTCTTGCCATATTTTTAAGAAAAAATATTTTTATTAATAAATAAATCAAGTAAAACAAAGATGCAAAAGATGACCGATGCCATACCGTTAGTTGTGAAGAAGGCAACATTTACCTTTGTTAAATTATCCGGTTTAACCAATGTATGCTGGTAAATTAATAAACATAAAAAAACAGCAACTCCAACCCAATACAACCAATGAAAATTACCATAAATTCCGGCTACAACAACACATGCGGCAGAAAACAAATGCAAAATTTCAGAAACACGTAAAGCTTTTTTTTTACCTAATGCAGCTGGGATCGATCTTAATTTATTTGTCTTATCAAACTCTTCATCCTGCAAAGCATAAATAATATCAAAGCCGCTTACCCAAAATAAAACAACAAAAGAAAAAAAAATTGGCAGCAGATTAAACTTTCCGGTAACAGCAAGGTATGCCCCAATAGGTGCAAGACTTAAACCCAAACCCAAAACCAAATGAGACAAAGAAGTAAATCTTTTTGTATAGCTATAAAACAGAATAACAAACAATGCAACCGGCGAAAGATAAAAGCAAATTGTGTTTATAAAATAAGTGCAACCAATAAATACAATACAATTTAAAATAACGAATAGCAAAGCATTTTTAGGAGTTATAATTCCTGCAGGAATTTCTCTAACCGCCGTCCGAGAATTGAGTGCATCAAATTTTGCATCGAGCCAGCGATTAAAGCCCATGGCTGCGTTACGGGCAAAGACCAT
>JALYYX010000288.1 GCA_030946075.1 Bacteroidota bacterium
CTTTTTACATCATGCTACAATGCTTATTGTCCTGACAAAAAATCTGGAATTTATTTAATGATGGTTTGCTGTATTGTTATTTTGGTGGCGGCTATTTTTCCTGATATGAAACTCAAAGCCCCCACCAAACCTCCCCCCACAGGGGAGGCTTAGCCATCTCACAATGCCGTCTCAACTTCTTTGGAGTACATTACATAATCGCAATGAGGCAGTTTAAAATTTCGACACATTCCCTCAATTAGATTATAATCTATAAAGTATTATAAACGGCCAGCTGTGTGTTAGCAAGTCTCTCCTTTGGGGGGAGATTTAGAGGGGGCCTCCTTCAAAGTAACTGTTCTATTAAAAATAAGATTACGCGGAGTTGAATCCTTATCCAAAACAAAATATCCTTTGCGGATAAATTGATAAGGTGTATTTAGTTGTGCATCTTTTAATGAAGGCTCCATGTATGCAGTAATAATTTCTAAAGAATCAGGATTGATATAATCCTTAAAATCTCCTTCTTCACTTTGTGGATCTTCAACTTTAAAAAGCCTGTCATATAAACGCAGCTCTGCGGTTTCAGCATGAGGAATGCTAACCCAATGAATAGTTCCTTTTACTTTAATGCCCGAAGAATCATGCCCGCTGTGGCTTTCAGGAATGTAAGAGCAATGCAGTTCTGTAATATTTCCTGCAGCATCTTTAATTACTTCATCACACTTAATAATGTAAGCGCCTTTCAATCTCACCATTCCACCCGGAAATAATCTGAAAAATTTCTTTGGCGGGTTCTCCATAAAATCTTCCTGCTCTATGTACAACTCTTTGCTGAACGGAACTTTTCTTGCATCATTCTTATCATCAGTAGGATTATCATCAATTTCGAGTAATTCGTGCCCATTCGTGTAATTCGTGTAATTCGTGTAATTCGTGTCTTCATTCGTGTAACCTTGCATACCGGTAGGCAGGTTCGTGTTTTCATTCGTGGAATTCGTGTTATTATAATTCGTGATAACAACTTTCAATGGTTCAAACACCACCATTCTCCTCAATGCTTCTTTATTAAGGTCTTCCCTTACACAAAACTCCAGCAAACTTAGGTCAGCAACATTATCTCTTTTGGCAATACCAACCCTGTCGCAGAAATCTCTTATGCTTTCAGGTGTATAACCCCGTCTCCTGAAAGCGCTGATGGTAGGCATTCTCGGGTCATCCCAACCGTTAACATGTTTTTCATTTACCAGTTGCAGCAGCTTGCGCTTGCTCATAACAGTGTAACTTAAATTGCGGCGGGCAAATTCATATTGCTTGCTGGGAAATATTTCCAGCTTCTCAATAAACCAATCATACAATTCACGGTGCGGAACAAACTCCAAAGTACAAATGCTATGTGTTACCTCTTCAATCGAATCACTCTGACCGTGAGCAAAATCATACAAAGGGTAAATGCACCATTTATCTCCCGTGCGGTGATGATGAGCATGTTTAATGCGATACATTACAGGGTCTCTCATCAGCATGTTCACATGCGCCATATCTATTTTTGCACGAAGCACCCTTTCACCATCCATAAATTTCCCTGCTTTCATTTCTTCAAACAGTTGCAGGTTCTCTTCAATGCTGCGGTTGCGAAATTTATTTTCAACACCGGGCTCTGTTGGCGTACCTTTTTCTTTAGCCATCGCATCAGCGCTGCTGTCATCCACATAAGCAAGTCCTTTATTTATCAGCTTTACAGCAAACCCGTACAGCGTATCAAAATAATCCGAGGCATATAATTCATTCTTCCACTCAAAGCCAAGCCAGCGCACATCATCCTTAATGCTCTCCACGTATTCCGTTTCTTCCGTTACGGGGTTGGTATCATCAAAGCGCAGGTTGGTATAGCCGCCATATTTTTTGCTAAGCCCAAAGTTGAGGCAAATGCTGGTAGCATGCCCCATGTGCAGGTAGCCGTTAGGCTCCGGCGGAAAACGTGTAACAATGGTTTTGTATTTCCCCGCCTTTAAGTCCGCTTCAATAATTTCCTCAATAAAGTTTAAGCTTTTTTCTTCCGTCATATTTTGCAAATATAATTCTTCTCATGTGTTGTGTTAAGCGCTGTGTGTTGCATTTCTTCACCTATAACTTATCACGTATAACTTATAACTTGTTAGGGGCTGTGAGCAGTAAAACATTTATTGACTTCATATCCTGCTGTACGCTGCTACTCCGCCACACACCCTTTGCACAAAACCTACAGCGGGGTATTCGCTTCCATCAGGCAGCCGATTAAGCTTTCATAAGTTTATTTGTACATCTTGTAATTCGCCTTTCAAAATCATTTGTCCAACCTTGATTTTTCCCCTGTATCATTAATGTTATGCATTCCTTATATAATTTCTTTTTTTCAAGATAAATTCCCATCTGCTCTAAAGCTAAACATCGACCGGGATATAAACCCCGGAGTTTGAGATTGGGAATGATATCTTCAACATGCCTAAAAATATTATTACAACATTCAATAAATTTATCAACAGAAATAAGTTTTTGATAATAATATCTATAATATTCTTTAATACATGTACTCATGAAAAAATAATAATCTTTCCAATAAATATTAGTTTGTTTAGCGTTCTCTAAATCTTTTACTAATTCTGGTCTGTCATTGCAAGATTTTAAATAATCAATAAGCTCTTGATAATACACGACTCTTTCTCGTGCCCAGATAGAGTTAATACAATAGTTTTCTTCGTTATACTCCAAAAATTTAGTAAAACATAAGTTTAGAATTTCTATATCTTTTCCAACAATCAGAAGTTCAAGAATGTGAATTGGTCCATGCTCAGCGCTATATTTGATTGGACCTGAATATATCTCGGTAAAATCAAACATTGCTCCACTCGTTTTATAGTAATTAATTATAAACTCCCTTTTCGATTGTGGGATAGACAACCAGAATTCTATTAGATTATATGCTTCTAATTCACCGTAATTATTCATTTGAAATCGGTTCGGTTAAATCAAGAATCTCATTTTTTGAACTACGATATATAAAAACCTTATTAAAAGTTGTTTTAATAGGCAAATCGAGTTTAATATCATCAAAGCTTCCAGCGTGATAGTTTCCTTCATTAATGATTAACCAAAACTCGTCACAAGCTATATACTTTTGGAGTTTATGTTCTTTCTTATTTAGTAAGGGTTGCAAATAATCTAATGTGAGATTTGGAACTGTACCGCCTTCGTGTTGCGAATTCCATGATTTAGAAACGCCATCATATCTATGCAAGCTTATCGAACTTATTCCTTTAGGAAGATGCCGGTATCCATTATTTATAAGGTTGCTTTTTATTTCTAGGTTACTAATTTCTTCTAAATCTATTTCGATATGATGTAAATTTATTCCTTCGTGATTTTTAGTATGAAAAAATTCGTTAACACAAATATTGACAATCGTACCCGCTAATTTATATAGCTTAGATTTCTCTATCTTAAATTTACTGTCAAAATCTATATCGATAGAAAAAGTAAAGGGAAGTAGAGGAGATAATTTTTTTAAGACAGCATTGGTAAATTGTTCTTTAAAAGATGATACCTCTTTTAATTTATTATCACTAAAAATTTCGGTTAACTCTATACCAATTGTTTTTCCTTTAGTTTTCTTTAATAGAAAATCAGCAAATGGTGGATTTTTTCTCTTAAGTCTACCTTTCGGAAAATTCTGATATTCCTTCCTAAATCTATTCATTAATCTTCTTTCTTCCTCCTCATTCATCAAACAAAGTTAAAAAGCTTTTAAACAGTTTTCTATCGTAGTTTTTCCTCCCTTTCATGGCCCAATTATGGCGCATGGTTACCATCATCTTTCTAAATTAAAAAAGTTTCCTTGGCGCAAGCGTCCGCTTGTGCCTTATAACAACACTTCAAACATTATAAACCAAACTTTGCACATCACTTAATTTTCCAACAAATAATAATGGTAAATTTTGTTTTCAAAAAATTGTAATTCTTTTCAAAGCACAAGCGGACGCTTGCGCCAGTTACCATCGCAATTATTCCC
>JALYYX010000289.1 GCA_030946075.1 Bacteroidota bacterium
GTTTTTACATCAATGGTTTTACCATCTTTAGTTACAAAATCATGTGCATCAACATTTGATTCACCTGCATATATTTCAAACATGCCTGTTACATCCGGAACCTTATCTAATGATAATAAATATTTCAAAAAAATCATTTCACCCAGTTTGCCATAATAAATTCTTTTTTTTCTTTCTTCCTCTCCTTTATTAAACCTGTTATAGGTTTGTTTCATAACATTCTCAGCAAATAGTTTGCATTTACTTACTTCCTCTTCATTTAATTTTATTACCGGCCCAATCATTTAAATAAACTTTGCTGGTTTATATACATATCATATTTCTGTTTGATGAATTTTTCATACGGCGCAAAAATTTCATATCCTATTCCTATTCTTCCTAATTGAATTGCTGCCATAACTGTTGTACCCGTGCCGGCAAAGGGATCTAAAATTTTTTCACCAACAAAAGAATACACTTTAATTAACCTCCGTGGCAATTCAATAGGAAATGAAGCAGGATGATTTGAAATTCTGTCAGGTTCAATGTGCCAAATGCCTTTTGTAATTACCATCCAGTCTTCTTTGGTAACTTTTGATAATTGTTTTATCTCTTTGGTAAATCTTGTTTTTAATTGCTTGCCGGGCTTTTTAAATACAAGAATATTCTCAAAAATGCTGTCTAAAATTTTAGGTGTAGGCGGATATGGATATGAGCCAAAGAGAGGCTTGCCCTGCAATGCGCCGTTGTTAGCATTTCCTTTTATCCAAACTATTTCATCAAAAAAAATAAAGCCAAGCCGTTTCATTATCACGATAATATCAGAAAGTATAGGATATAAAAAGCTTGTACCTTCCACCTCCTTTCGTGATTTCATGTTGGTAACATTAATTATCATTTTACCATCAGGGATAAGTTTTTTAAAACACTGTATGAAAACAGCTTCAATGTTATTCAGATATTCCTCATAAAGCTTTTCAGTACCTATTCCTACTTTGCCATAATCAATGTAATTAAAATATGGCGGCGAAGTGACTACCAGCGCAACAGTTTCATCTTTTACATGATCCATATTTTTTGAGTCATGAAAATATATTTTGGATTCTCCAAAGTTGAGGGAACTTTTTTCTTTCATTAATTTAGTGGCGAATCTATTTTTAAATTCATTGCAATATTATTGCTTATAGTGATGGTTTCGAGCAACTAAATTTGTTGTTCCGGTAACTAAAGGAAGTTGATCTACAATAAAAATGAAAGATCTTCGCCTGGCATAGTTTCTTTGCGAATAATGTTGCTTTCTTTTGCAAGAAACAATATTCCTGAACATTCTCCCGTGAATTTTAATTTATTTTTTTCCAGATGTAAAGCAGTTCCTTCAGGCAATCCAATTACTGAAACGCCAGGATTCATTTTCATAAATTCCGTAAGTCGCTGGTCTCTTGTTTCGCCATTATGTCCATCAGGCTTTTGATTAAAATAATGGGGATTTATTTGAAAAGGAAATAGTCCTAATGCATTAAAACTTTTTGGCTGAATTATCGGCATGTCGTTAGTAGTGCTAATCGCAGGACATAGAATATTACTGCCTGCGCTCCATCCAATGTAAGGTGCGGCTGCATTTACTTTATCACGAATAACATCCAATATTTCTGCCACATAAATATCATGCAATAGTTTAAAAGAATTTCCTCCGCCAACCATTATTACATCACTTTGTTCAATAATTTTTTTTGCATTGTGATGATCGACAAGGTTGATTGTATGTCCCAGGCTTTGCAATGCTGTTCTAACATTGAAAATATAATCGGCATAATCCTTTTCTACAGATGCAAAAGGAATGAATGCGATCTGCAAAATTTTTTCACCAAGAAAATTTTTTATTGATTCAACAGCAGTTTCCAAATAACCGGTGTTGCCATCCCTTGAACTGCTGAAGGCCAGTATTTTTTTTAAAGACATACAAAGTTGCTTAATAAAATATTAATCAAAGTAAAATGATTCTTTATAAATGAGGCACTATTTTCGCTGTTCATCCAATAAATACTTATTATGGAAAAGATTGATAAAATGCACATGATGGATAAAATGATCCGGGAGCTTGATGATATTACAAACAGCCAAACATCGCTGCTTAAAAAAATTGCACAGTTAGAAGCTGATAATATTAATTTAGGTAACAGCCTGTTGGAAAAACGTTTACCTGATATTCATGAAAAAATTGACGCTGCATTAAACGAAGTAACATCAGTACGAACAGATTTTACAGAAGCAAGAGACAAGTTTGTAAAAGATAATATGCTTGATGAGGTTTTACCCGAAGCAAACATTTAAAATTATTTTATGGCATGCAAGTTTAAAATACCATTTTCCGGTAATGCACAACATGTGCTAAACAAGGCCCGTACCGCAGTTGAGGGACAGGGAGGAACTTTCAATGGCCACGAATCATCAGGAGAATTTGAAGTTAGCGTTATGGGAACCATTAAGGGCTCATACCTGGTTATGGGCAATGAATTGGATATTACAATTGATTCCAAACCCATGTTTGTTTCCTGTGGAATGATTGAAAGTTTTCTAAAAAACAAAATAGGCGGATAATTATTCTATAAAACTTTTATAAGCCCTTTCACCAAAGTAAGTATAGTTTTTATTTTCTCTTTTAGTTCCCATTAAAACAGAATGTATAAATCCATTTAGCTCCACTTGCACAGTATGAAATATTTTTTTATCAGGATTGGTCTTAAAAAAAAATTGAATCCTTTTATCAGATGATTGGTAAACGACCAAACTGTCATCCCTAACTTTTTTAAAGTGAAAGTATTTTGATAGATCTGTGAGCAGTAAATGGCTGCGATACCATGTACCCCCGGTATCTGAGACAAATCTTTTTCCATTAAGCAAAGCAACACTGTCATTGTATGCAAATACATTAAGCACAGTTTTTTTATTTTGCTGCAACCATGTTTTTAGTTTGGCAAGATAAGATGCATCATAGCCGTAATCGCTGTCTAAAAAGCTTATCCGTTCTATGTTTCGTGGAATTTTTGCAACTCCATCAATGTAACAGAAAATGAATCTTCCTCCACCGCTATGGCTATTTAAATAAATAGTTTTTTGTTTAGAAGAAAACAGCCCTTGAATGGTATCAACAATGTGTTGCACTTCAGGAAAATAATTCTCATGTTTTATTTTCCATGAAGGCCAGCTTTTAAAATTGTTTTCAAGGTAAGCAACAACAATGTTTTCATTCTTCAACTCATTTCTTATAAAATGTGTTTGTGCTTTTATATGCTGAATATCAAAATGCCAGTCATCTCCTTCTTTTATTTTTTTACCCATTGTTTGCTCTGTGGTATTCCCATTGGGTAATGCATATAAAACGATAATTGTTTTTTGTGCAGAAGAATAATTTTCGGGAACATCGATCGTGATGTTAACATCACCATACATTGTAAATTTTTGCAAGCGGTTTTGCTGAGCAATGCAATTAATTGAAAGGAAAAATGAACATTCAATTACAAGCAGCTTAACTAATTTATTACATTGCATACTTCGTTACATTTGTTGCTCAAAAATTAATTTATGCGGCTATTTATTATAGGTCTTATTGTGTTGCTAATATTTTCTTTTAAAAGCAATGCTAAAAAAAATGTAGATGCCATTCTTTATAATGGTATTGTATATACAGTAAATTCTCACTTTGATAAAGTTCAGGCTTTTGCAGTAAGTAATGGAAAAATAATTGATGTTGGAAGCAGTGATGAAATTTTAAAAAAATATTCATCTAACCAAATGATAGATGCAAAGGGCAACGCTGTTTATCCCGGCTTTATTGATGCACATGCTCATTTTGTTGGATATGCACAATCCCTTTTCCAGGTTGACCTCATTGGTGCAAACAGTTGGGATGAAATTATTGAAAGAGTAAAAAAGTTTTCTGCTGAACATCCTGCTGAATTATGGATAAAGGGAAGAGGCTGGGATCAAAATAAATTTCCGGGTAAATCTTTTCCAACAAATGAAAAACTAAATGCACTTTTCCCTGATAAGCCTGTATTCCTTACAAGAGTTGATGGACATGCGGCAATCGCTAACCAAAAAGCATTTGATATTGCAGGCGTTAAGCCAGGACAAACTATAACAGGAGGAGAAGTTGAAACAAAAAATGGAAAACTAACCGGAATATTAATTGACAATGCAAAACATCTGGTAGAAAGAAATATACCGGGGGCAACAAAACAGGATTATATAAAATGGTTATCTGCTGCTGAAAAAAATTGTTTTGCTGTAGGGCTTACAACCATTACTGATTGCGGATTATTTTATAAAGAGGCGGAAGGAATTGATAAGCTTCAACAGGAAGGAAAATTAAATATTCGCTTGTATATAATGCTAAGTGATAATGCTGAAAATTTTTCACATTATTTAAAAAGGGGCCCTTATAAAACTGATAAAATATTTATTAAAGGATTTAAATTTTATGCTGATGGTGCATTGGGCAGCCGTGGCGCATGTTTGCTTCAACCTTATAGTGACAGGGAAGGATGGCAAGGATTTTTGCTTAGTGATAAAAATCATTATGACAGCATGGCGAAAATATTGGCCAACACAGATTTTCAAATGTGCACCCATGCCATCGGAGATTCCGGCAACCGGATGATATTACATGTTTATAACAATGCATTAAAGGGCAAGAATGATAAGCGATGGAGGGTTGAACATGCACAGGTGATAAATAAAAATGATTTTAAATTATTCGGAAGTGCAAACATTATTCCTTCCGTGCAACCAACACATGCAACAAGCGATATGTATTGGGCAGGAGAAAGATTGGGAAATGAAAGAGTGAAAGGTGCCTATGCGTACAAAAAATTGTTGCAGCAAAATGGGTGGATACCTTTAGGCACAGACTTTCCAGTAGAAGACATCAGCCCTTTCAAAACATTTTTAGCTGCAGTATTTCGTCAGGATGCAAAAGGCTTTCCGCCAAACGGGTTTCAAATGGAAAACGCCTTATCAAGAGAAGAAACATTAAGAGGCATGACAATTTGGGCTGCGAAAGCAGATTTTTTGGAGAAGGAAGTTGGCAGTATCGAGGCTGGTAAAAAAGCAGACTTTATTATTCTTGATAAGGATTTAATGAAGATTGCGGAGGATGATATTTTACAAACCAAAGTTGTAATGACGTTTGTTGGCGGTAAAAAAGTTTACGGAAAATAGCTTCTATATAATTATTTTTTAAAAAAATCAATATGAAAAATATCTATTTTTTCTTTTACTCTTTTTTAATGATCAATATTGGATTAGCCCAAAAAGGTAATGAATTAATGAAGGTAACCGATATGCTTAAAATTAAAAACGTTGGTGGAATAACACTAACCAATGATGGTAGTAAAGCCGCATTCACAGTAACTTCTATTGAACCTGATGATACAAAAACAGATTATAGATATCTGAATCAGATTCATATGATTAATACAGACGGCACATCATCTCCCAAACAATTAACCTCATCAAAAGATGGATCATCACAGCCTGTATGGAGCCCTGATGGAAAACAATTAGCTTTTGTAAGAGCGATTGACAGCAAGCCACAAATTTTTTTATTGCCAATGGATGGCGGAGAAGCAATGCAGCTTACTCATGAAAAATACGGAGCATCAAACCCGAAATGGAGCCCTGATGGGAAGCAAATACTTTTTTCAGAATCAATTTCTTTGGCAGATCTTTTAAAAGATTCTGTTCTTAATCCAACACATGCAAGCCCTGAATGGGATTTTGAAAAACCCGGATTTGCAAAAAATGAACATTTAAAATTATCAGCTGCAAAACCAAACCCTGATGGAAATATGGAAGAAGTAAGAGCCTACCTTTCAAAAGATGAGATAGATAAGAAAGCAAAAGTGATAAACAAATTAAATTTTCAGGATGAAATGAATGTATCGGCTGAAAATAATTTTACAGAATTTTTTATTATAAATGTAAACACACAGGACAGTGCAAAACCTAAACTAATTACAAAGGGTTTTTATCGTTTCAGCAATGTTGATTTCACTCCTGATGGAAAGCATTTAATTATTTCAGGCTATGCAGACTCCTTACAAAACCTTGACCGTGCACAGGAAAACCAAATTTTTATTGCAAATGCTGATGGCAGTAAAATGCGTTTGTTATTGGGCAAACCCGGTATGAATTATAATAGCGCTAAAGTATCACCAACAGGCAAGTGGCTTGCGTTTCAATATAGCAGTACAGGTTTTGTTGAAGTACCAAAGCTTGCTATTATGCAATTAAATTCCCCATTAAATATTACAACAATTCCATTTGACAGAAGCAAAGGAAACATAACATGGAGCAATGATGAAAAATATATTTATTTTTCTGCACAGAGCAATGGAGGACAGCCCTTATACAAAATAAATGTTGAAACAAAAAAAGTTGAAGACCTTTCAGATTATACACACGGCATTTTAAACTTTGATGTGGAAGGAGATAAAATTGTTTTTGCAAAAACAGAAGTTGCAGATCCTTCTGAATTATACATTGCAGATGCATCAATGAAAAATATAAAACAGGTAAGCAGTTTTAATAATTGGGTAAAAGAAAAAAAATTATCAATGCCTGAGAAGAAAACCTTTACAAATAATAAAGGGATGACGATTGAATATTGGGTAATGAAGCCAACCAATTATTTGCCCGGCAAAAAATATCCATTGCTGCTGGAAATTCATGGAGGGCCATCTGCAATGTGGGGACCGGGAGAAGCAAGCATGTGGCATGAGTTTCAATATTTTTGCAGCAAAGGTTATGGAGTTGTGTATTGCAATCCCAGAGGCTCCGGTGGCTATGGTACTGAGTTTCTGCGGGCAAATATTAATGACTGGGGAACCGGACCAACCAGCGATGTGCTAACAGCTTTAGATAAAACTGTTGCGGAAGGATGGGCCGATACTTCAAAACTTGTTATTACCGGAGGCTCTTATGCAGGCTATCTTGTTGCGTGGATAATTAGTCATGACCATCGTTTTAAAGCTGCATGCTCACAGCGTGGCGTGTATGATCTTGCCACATTTTTTGGTGAAGGCAATGCATGGAGATTAGTTCCAAATTATTTTGGAGGCTATCCGTGGGAGCCGCAGGTGAATGCAACATTGGTAAGAGAATCACCAATTACTTATGTAAAAAATATCACCACACCATACATTATTTTTCATGGAGAAAATGATCGTCGCACCGGTTTTGTGCAGGGAGAAATGTTGTACAGAAGTTTAAAAGTTTTAGGACGGCCTGTAGAATATGTCCGTCATCCGGGTGCTACACATGAAATAACAAGAAGTGGTGATAACCGCCAGCGCATTGATCAAATGCTGAGGACGTACGAATTTTTTGAGAGATATTTAAATAGCAATAAATAATATTACGTTCTCTGAACTTAAAAAATAAAACTAATTATTTTTCAAGCGTTACTTTCTGTTTTAATAATTTTGAATTGGTAATATAGCTTGCATCGTTTCCATAAATAAATAAACACGAACCATTTTTAATTTTTTCTATAACCTGTTTATAAATTTCAGGGGATAAGGCAGGGCAGCCAAGACTTCTGCCAAGATAACCCTGGCTTTTTACAACACTTTCATCAACATAATCTGCGCTGTGCACAACAATATCTCTTTCCAAAGCATTGCTGTTAAAACCAATCTCCTGCCCTTCAAGCCGCAATGAATATCCATGAGCACCGGAGTATGTTCCCAATGTTGTATAAAATCCAACACTTGTTTTATTGCTTTCGGGCTCATTAGAAAAATATAAGGATTTATCAAGCCCTGTATTTTTACCGTGAGCAACATAAGTAACAAACAAAAGTTTATAATTTTTCACATCTATTACAAATAATCGTTTTTTTGTTGAGGGCAAACTCATATCGGCGATCGATAAAATGTTAGTCTTAGGTAATTTACCTTTTGCTTTTAAAACATTGTATCCAAGCATTGCATAATCGTATGCTCTGTGGCCCAGTCCCAGCCTGCCTAATCTCAAACTATCGAATAGCAAATCATTTTTAGAGAGATGCTGTGTATCAAAAAATATTTTTGATTGTTTGGCTGAAGCAGATGAAATAATGATATAAAGAAAAAAATAAATTATTAAGGTTGATTTGTACATAATTCATAGATTTAAATCCATGAAATTAAATCACAAATACAAAGCCAGAAGATAAGATGTTATCGTACGATAAATGAAGAAGAATACTTAGAGCCTTTTATTTCTGCAACCATTATATACATTCCAGATGGCAGATTATATAAGTTAAGAGGTAATTGCTCTGCAGCTTTATAGATTTGATTCTGCAAAAGACTCCCATTGGAATTGAATATTTTTATTGCAACATTTTCATTTTGATCAAACGTAAAACCATTCACACAAACAGTGGATTGCTGTGCTTTATTAATAAGATTAGGGAACATAGAAACCTTTGGCACAGCTGCGTTTGAGTTAAATAAACTTATTACATCAGAGTAAGAAACCGCACCACTTTTATCAATTACTTTTAACCGGTAATAACTCTTACCAGTGTAAGGATTTTTATCCAGGAATGTATAAATATTTGCCTGAACATTTCCAAGATTTATCCAGCCTGCAGCAGTAAGGCTTTTTTCAATTTCAAAATGATCAATACTAAGATTATTAATTACCCACGCAAGTTTTACTATACTATTACTTAGGATTGCTTTAAAGGAAATAACTCCTAAGGGTAATGCAACTGTATTATCAGCCAGTACAAAATCATTAAGCGTTGTAAAATTTACAGTAGATTTAATACTGCCAGATGGAATTGTATTTCCTATACCACCAAGGTTAATCCAGTTGGATCCGCTACGTTCTGCAATTCTTGTATTGGCAGGTAGGATTATATTATCTTCAGGCCCGTAATTTAATGTAATTGCTCCGGTATTAATATTTGCTCCTGCTCCTTTTGAAAGTTTGTAATACCGGTATGATGATACACGTGTTAATGTACCCGGTAGTGTTGCAGAAGGTGGAGCACTATTTATCATTTCAACTGTATATGTTGTTGCTGTTGAAGATGATTGTGTGATGTCTAAGGTTACAGGTCGGTAAAGATTGCTGCTGCCCACAGGATAAACGAAAGATATAAGGCTTGTAGATGCAAGCGTTTTACTTAAAGGGCCATTAATATATCGTGTGCTGCTGGCGCCAGTGGTAGTGGCAGCACTGCCCATTGTTATTTTATTTACGTTATCCGTAGTAATAATTCCATTGGTAAAAGTTAACAGATAAGAAATAGATATCGGACTTTGCAATAGTAGCCCTGCTGCGTTATTTTCTGATAATTTATAAAATGAAATTATGCCTGTACCTGATATAGTTTGTAAGGCCGAACCATTAAGTGTAACAGTATTGCTGCGTGCATCAAAGCTGCCATTTACCATAAAGTTTTTCGCTATAGAAATATTATAATTACTTGTTGTTACATCTAATTTTCCGCTGTCAATTTTAAGATCGCCATTTATTATAATGGCCTGCGATAGGTTTAATATATTTGGTAGTGTATCAACTAATGACACCTGCATATTATTTATATAACTACCGGAGATTTCAGGGCCTGCAGTTTTAGTACTGCCTAAGTATTGTACATTATACAAGTTACTTCCGGCCGGCATAGCTGATAATGCCCCGCCATCATCCCTGATTATTATACTTCCGGCACTCATGGTAAGAAATGTGCTATTAGTAAAAGTTGTACTGTTGAGATAAAGAGTATCGGTAACGTTTTGTGCAGCATTTAATGTAACGCCAATATCATTATCAGTATTAAGATTACTGATAATTCCGGTACCGGAAATTGTTGAAGCGGTAATTCCATTCATCCATATAAAGCTTGTGCCCGTTACCGTGCCACTATTTATAAAGTTTCCGTTAACTATAAGATCCTGATCATTGTTGATAAATGATATCCCTGTATTAATTGTAAAATCTCCATTAACTGTTATGGAAGTACCTGCTACTTCGCTGGTTTTAGTACCAGTTCCTCCTAAAAGAAGATGATAAAAAGTTACTTCATCTACTATTTGATCAGCGTTTGCATTATATGCCACGGTTGAATTATCATCAAGCGACCCGATAGTGGGGGATACTGTATTTGATATATTAAGCGTACTATACGAAGAAACATCTACTAAAGAATTTAAAGATGCAGTAGATGGGAGCGTTAATGCTGTTGCAATTGCACCATTCCCAACAATTAATTTTGAAGCTTGTCCCGCAATTGTCATGTTGGCATCAAGGGTTGCTGATGTTCTGTTTTGTAAAGTGAATATTTGGCCGTAGTCTGTAAAGTTTAGAGGGTTTGGTCCTGAACCATCTGCATTTGTGCCCCAGGTTATTAAAGAGGTTAAATTACCTGCACTCTTGGAATAATAAAATCTTAGGTTGAAATATACAGTTATGCGGATATGATCGATCATAGCAGTGCCCGGAGTCGTTTTTCCTTGTACGGCAATCTGAACTCCGAAAGTAGGAGAAGCAATTTCAGCCGGAGTCCAGGTTAATCCCCACATGTTTGTTGTTGATCCAAATTTTATATATGACAAGGTTTTAGGCCATGCAGTATTTAACCTTGCCAAATTATTGGATGTAGTGCTACTGGATTTCTGAAGTTGTATTATATAATCCCTAACACCCTTACTGCTCCCTTTCATTTTTATCTCTACCAGAATACCATTAATAACGGCATTAGATGGTATTTGTCCTGCCCCATTGCCTAAGGAAAAACCCCAGTTAGTAGCCACCAGGGTATTTGAATGTTTTCTATTTGTTACCGAGGCAGTTGTATAAATATTATCGGCTGCAGATACGTTTGATGGATTGACCCATGTGCTTTTATAAGCAGGATTATTGGCAGTGGAAATAGTGCCCGGCGATTGAGATAAAGACAGTACCTGTGCTTGCAGTGAATGCATAACACATGTAAGTAAAATAATTATGTAAGCTTTTCTCCACATATTGAATTTAGCTGGATATAACTTTTAAGCAGTGAAAATCGTTATAACCCTTGGTAAAATTACTATGCTAACACGATAAAGATGGATAAATAGTATCTGAATCCGCTTAAATTAATAGTGAAACGGTATAAAAATATATTGAAGGAAATCTGATTTTGTATAAAGTATTCGGAATTCTTCATACACCTTAAATATCTGATACAAAAAATCATAATACCTCCGGAATTTTGTGTTCAAGCAACATCAGGTCAGCTAAAACTGTGGCAGTAACCGCTTCCAAAACCACGGGCACTCTTAATGCAATGCAAAGATCATGACGACCCTTCACTGAGAACGGTTCTATTTTATTAGACTTAAGATTTAATGTTTGCTGTTCCTGGGGTGTAGATGACGTTGGTTTAACTGCAATACGGAAAACCAATTCATTACCATTAGTTAGGCCACCTACAACTCCACCTGCGTGATTGGTTGTTGTTTTGCCCCCTGTATTTTCAATTGCATCGTTATGTTTGCTGCCAAACATTTTTGCAGCAGCGAAACCTGTCCCGAATTCTATGGCACGCACTGCAGGGATTGCAAAAATAGCATGGCTTATTAATGATTCAGCTGAATCAAAGAAAGGTTCGCCTAAACCAATTGGCAAATTATTTACCCGGCATTCTACAATACCGCCAACAGAATCTTTTGCCTCAATGGCTTTTTGCAGGCCTTTATCTAAATCTGATTCTCCGCCTATCTCCAAAATTGTAGATTCAATTTTTATTCCCTTCAACATTTTTTTTGCAACTACTCCTGCGGCTACCAGAGCAACTGTAAGTCTGCCGCTGAAATGCCCGCCACCTCTATAGTCTTCAAAGCCGCCAAATTTTTTTGATGCAACAAAATCTGCATGACCGGGCCGTGGAACATCTCTTTGCTTTTCATAATCAGCACTTCTTGTATTGTTGTTCTTAAATAAAATGGTGATGGGTGTTCCGGTGGTTCTATCATTAAAAACACCACTTATCATTTCAGGAATATCATCCTCTTTTCTGGGTGTTGTTCCTTTCGCTCCCGGTTTTCTTCTCTCAATATCTTCAAAAAAATCTTCTTGTTTTAGAGACATGCCCGAAGGGCAACCATCAATTATAACGCCAACGCCGGCCCCATGCGATTCACCAAAAATGCTTACTCTGAATAATCTTCCGAAGGAATTCATTTTATTCTTTTTTAATTATAGCCATATTCTTTTAATTGCAATTCATTGTCACGCCATTTCGGTCTCACCTTTACAAACAATTCTAAAAATACTTTTCTTCCCAGAAACTGTTCAATATCTTTTCTAGCCTTTGTGCCTAATTCTTTTATCATTTTGCCACCTTCGCCCAACACAATTCCTTTTTGCGTTTCTCTTTGTAAAATAATGTCGGCACCAATTTTTACAAGTGTATGTTTTTCTTTAAACTCCGTTACCAAAACTGCTGCATGGTAGGGAATTTCATCCTGATACAAATAAAATATTTTTTCTCTTATTAATTCACTTACAAAAAATTTTGTTGGCAAATCACTTAAATTATCATCTTCATAAAAAGGTTCGCCTTCAGGTAAAAAATCTAAAATAGATTTTATTAATTCCTCTATCCCTTTTTTCTTTAAAGCAGAAATAACTGCAATTTGTTTGCAATAAGTTTGCTGCTGAAAAAATTCTTTTGCTTTATCAATTACATTCTCATTTACAGAATCAATCTTATTTAAAATTACGATTGCCGGAATTTTTAATCTCAGCGATGTAAAAATTTCATTTGATTCTTCAGGCTGTTCTTTTACATCAACAATTAATAATGCAACATCCGCATCTTCAAGGCCTCCCTTAACAGCCTGCATCATTTTTTCATGCAGTTTATATTTCGGTTCAATTATTCCCGGAGTATCTGAAAAAATTATTTGATAATCATCAGTATTTAAAATACCCTTTATGCGGTGGCGTGTGGTTTGCACCTTTGGGGACACAATGGCAAGCTTCTCACCTACTAAGGCATTAAGTAAAGTACTTTTGCCGGCATTAGGCTTACCAAAAATATTTACAAATCCCGATTTCATATTTACAAAAGTATTGAAATAAAAAAGTCCCGAATTTTTTCGGGACCGTTGTTGCGAAGGGAGGGTTCGAACCTCCGACCTTCGGGTTATGAGCCCGACGAGCTACCGCTGCTCTACTTCGCGATATGGGGAGCAAATTTAAGCCGTTATAGCGTTGCCGCCAAATTTATATACTTTAGATGTTTGAAAAATTTGTTATGATAAGAAAAACAACCATACTTTTTTTAAGCATCCTGTTTGTAACAGCTTGCAAAAACAAGATAAAAGAAACAGAAGACTCGGTTTACTCCAGGCATTTGCAAAAGCATGTAAAACTTACAATTATTAATACTCCTGTACCTGATGATAAAAATTCTTTCAACCTTTTATTATTGAACGATGGACAGGACCTGCAACAGCTGCGTATAAAAGAAATAGTTGACAGCCTTTATAAAAAGAAAATGATTAAGCCATTGGTAGTTGTGGGAATTCATGCAAATGATAGAATGCAGGAATATGGCGTTGCAGATTATACTGATTATAAAAATAATGGCAAAGATGCAACAAAGTATGCAGCATTTATTGAGGATGAATTATATCCATTTATAAAAAAGAAAACAGGGGTTAGAAAATTTAATTCAATTACAATTGCAGGTTGTTCTTTAGGTGGTGTATCCGCATTGGATGTGGCGTGGGATCATGCAGACAGGATTGATAAAGTTGGAATTTTTTCCGGCTCTTTTTGGTTAAGAGATAAAGATACTTCTGCAAAAGATTATTCAGATGACAAAGATCGTATCGTAATAAATAAAATAAGATCATCTAAAAAAAGACCTCATTTAAAGTATTGGTTTTATGCAGGCGATGATGAAGAAAAAGGTGATAGGGATAAAGATGG
>JALYYX010000291.1 GCA_030946075.1 Bacteroidota bacterium
GAGTTTTTGGATTAATGTAGGATTTACGAAGTTTGATGTACGATGTCGATGCCAATAAATATTTGAAATAATGGATACAAATGAGATGATAAAGCGGACAAAACAATTTGCGATAGATTGCGCACACTTGATTTTCTCTCTACCACCAAATGTTGTTAATCATGCATATAGTACTCAGCTTATAAGATCAAGTAGTTCAGTTGGGGCTAATTATCGAGCTACAAGAAGAGCTAAATCCAAAGCGGACTTTATCAATAAATTTAAAATAGTTGAAGAGGAAACTGACGAATCACTTTTCTTTTTAGAATTAATTGTTGAATTTAATAAAGATACGAGAAGTAAAATAGCTGTTTTATACAAAGAAGGAGAAGAGATATTAAAAATAATCGTTGCGTCTTTAAAAACTCTGAGAAAATAAATACTTTGAAACCTAACGTCGTACATCAAACATCGTACATCGTACATTAATACTATGCTAGCCGTCACCATTTTAGGAAATAATTCAGCTATACCAGCTTTCGGAAGGCACCCAACAGCCCAGGTGCTGCATACTCCTGAACAAAATTTTTTAATTGATTGTGGTGAGGGAACACAAATGCAAATGATTAATTATAAGATCCGCAGCAGTAAGATCAATCATATTTTTATTTCCCATTTACATGGCGATCATTATTTTGGTTTGATAGGATTGCTTACCAGCATGGGTTTGCTCGGCAGAAAACATGAATTGCATTTATACGCTACGGAAATTTTAAAAGATATAATTGAGCTCCAGTTAAAAGTTGCAAGTGCACACCTTCCATATGAACTGCACTTTCATCCATTAAAAACTGAAGGAGTTATTTTAGAAGATAAAAAAATTACTGTTGAATGTTTCAAGGTTAAACATCGTATTGAGTGCTGGGGATTTTTATTCAGAGAAAAAAAACACCTCAGGAAAATTGAAATTGAAGAAGTAAAAAAATATAACATCCCTTCTACTTTTTTTGATCAATTGCATAAAGGAGAAGATTTTATTTCAGATGAGGGATCAGTTATAAAAAATGAATTACTTACCTCTGCAGTACCGCCACCAAAAACATTTGCTTATTGCGGTGATACTATTTATGATGAAAACTTAATTGAAAAAATAAAAAATACTGATCTTCTGTATCATGAGGCTACCTATCTAAATGCATTACAGCAAAAGGCTGCAAACCGCTTTCACTGTACTTCTACAGAGGCTGCTACCATTGCAAAAAAAGCCGGAGTAAAAAAATTGTTGGTAGGGCATTTCTCCTCTATGTATGAAACGCTTGATGAATTTAAAACAGAGGCATGTGCTATTTTTGAAAACACTGAACTGGCATTGGAAGGCGTAACTTATATAATTTAAAAAGTAAAATTCTTGCTTAAATAATGCTTTACTTTTTTGTGCAGATCTTTACTTAATGGTACTAATGGTAATCTTAAAACATTTTCAATAATACCAAGTTCTTGTAAAAATGCTTTTACTCCTGCAGGATTATTTTCAGCAAATAAAAGATCATTTCCTTCGAGACATTTATAATGCAGAAGTCTTGCCCCATTAAGATCATCACGCAATGCAAGCCGTACCATTTCAGAGAATTCTTTTGGAAAACAATTAGCTGCAACACTTATTACTCCATCCATTCCGCAGGCAATTAGTGGCAGCGTTAAATGATCATCACCGCTTACTACCAAAAATCTTTCAGGCCTGTCTTTTAAAATATGCATGCATTGAATCATGTTTCCGCTTGCCTCTTTTATGCCCGCAATATTCTCCACTTCATTTGCCAATTGCAAAGTTGTAGCAGCAGAAATATTGCTTCCCGTTCTTCCGGGAACATTGTACAATAGAATTGGTTTAGGAGAAGCTGCTGCAAGGGTTTTATAATGCTGAAAAATACCTTCCTGTGAGGGCTTATTATAATAAGGGCTTGCAGTTAAAACTGCTGCAGCTTTATGCAAAGGATACGTTTCTAAATTTTTACAAACTTCTTTAGTATTATTGCCTCCAATGCCCACTACAACAGGTATTCTATCCTTTACAACATCATAAGTAAAATATATTAAAGCATTCTTTTCTTCTTCATCCAATGTTGGCGTTTCGCCGGTAGTGCCTAAAGTTATTACATACTCAACACCATTATCAATTACAAAATTTATTAGTTTTTCCAGCGCATTAAAATCAATTTCCAAGTTTTGTTTAAATGGAGTTATTAATGCTACACCTGTTCCTTTTAAAATATTTCTTAAAGACATTATCTGATTCCTGATTATTTATTTTAATTATTGATTATTTGTATCGGCAGGTGTTTCATTGAGTATTGGTTCTGATTCTTCCCAAAAACCCATTTTGCCAAACTTTTCTATCCGTTGATTTACTCTTTCCTCTGCAGGAATTTGTTTTAATTCTTTTATTACAGGGATAAGATATTCTTTTAAATGCTGGGCCGCCTCATCATAATCCCAATGAGCACCACCTAATGGCTCATCAATAATTCCATCTACCAAACCAAATTTCAGCATATTATCAGCAGTTAACTTTAATTGTTCTGCAGCTACTTCTTTTTTTTCCCAACTGCGCCAAAGAATAGTGCTGCAGTTTTCAGGGGAGATAACAGTATACCAACTATTTTCTAACATAAAAACCCTGTCGCCCACACCTATGCCCAAAGCTCCGCCACTTGCGCCTTCACCAATGATAACACAAACTACGGGAACTTTTAAACGAATCATTTCATATATATTTCTTGCTATGGCTTCGCCCTGTCCACGTTCTTCAGCTTCAAGGCCCGGAAAGGCTCCCGGTGTATCTATTAAGGTAATAACAGGCTTATTAAATTTCTCTGCAAGCCGCATTAACCTTAATGCTTTTCTATAACCTTCTGGGTTTGCCATTCCGAAATTTCTTATCTGCCGCATTTTTGTATTGGTGCCTTTTTGCTGGCCAATAACCATTACCGTTTCACCATCTAACTGGGCAAAACCACCTACCATTGCTTTATCATCTTTTACATTTCTGTCGCCATGCATTTCAATAAAGTTTGTAAATACCTTACTAATGTATTCCAATGTATAGGGCCTGTCCGGGTGGCGGCTTAACTGAACTTTTTGCCAGGGTGTAAGATGCTCGGTAATTTCTTTACGTTTCACTAAAATATTTTCCTCCAACTGCTTAATTATGGGAGCATAATCTACTTTAGAATTTTTAGAACTCAGGCGAAGATTATCTTCAATCTGCTCATATAATTCTTTTATAGGTTGTTCAAAATCCAGAAATTGTCTTTTTAAATATTCGGCCATAATAAAATAGTAATGTAATTGAAATTTGTGGGCAAGGTAATAAATGTATTTAAGTGATGAATTATAAGAAGATATTTTATTAAATATTCCTGTAAAAAA
>JALYYX010000145.1 GCA_030946075.1 Bacteroidota bacterium
CAGTTGTATAATCCTGTTTTACCATGGCAAGATTTCCTTTTATGGTAAAATAAACTGAACGGACAGGCTTAATAAGCAAACCCGGAAACCAAATAGAATTGATAACTTTTTCTGCACCTTCCATATCGCCGCTCTCCATGTAACCCTGTATCAATCGCATTGGCCCAAATAAAAAATGACCAACAATAAGAACAACTGCTATCAAATACAAAATGAAAGATGGCCAAAAACTTGTTTCTATGTTTACCACAATAGCACCTATTAATAACAGCACACCAAGCAACAGGCGATACTTAATAATAAAATTCAAAAACTTCATGAGAAAAAATTAAGAGCAGCGAAGATACGTTTAGCAAAGAGATTTGCAGGAAATGAACATAAGAATCCTTTATTTTTGCAATCCAAATTTTTTGGTCCCGTAGTTCAATGGATAGAATAGAAGTTTCCTAAACTTTAGATACAGGTTCGATTCCTGTCGGGACTACAAAAGCGGATTGGACTTTAACGGTTGCTATTCCAATGGCTATAATAGTTGCGTTTAATTAATTATTATTTTATTTATTTGTTTACTGTTATCCGGCTTAGTTATTTCTAACATATAAGCACCTTTGATTGCATTGGATACTATTGTTTCCGGGCTGCTTCCTTCAGCATGATTTATTTGTTTGCTCACGATTGTTTGCCCTAATGCATTTACCAATCTTATAGAATAACCTCCTTTTGGCATATTTACAAACTGCATATTTATAATTCCGTTTTGAATAGGATTAGGATAGACAGTGATTATTGATTTAGTATAAACCGGAGTAAGAACAGGTTTGGAAAATACCATCATAAACCGGTTAACTGCTGCTGAAGCAGAATCATTTGTTATAACAAAATTCAGAGAAGTAATTCCATTCAGATTAACAGAAGCGTTTGTATTTAAATATGTATCTACCAAATAGGCAGACAATCCCGGATGATTCAGACGATCAGCAATAAATTCAAAACGGTACTGCTGTGGCTTTGCATTGGCAAGGTTAAAGAATATAGTATCACTGGCGGAAAGTATTTGCTTCTTCTCAACAGAAAGAATTTTATTTTCTCTTGTCATACCCAATGACAATCCAAAGTTTGGCAGCTTAAGAGCATCTATTGCATCAACACTGTTTGAATAATTGCTGCTGAACAAATTTAATGTACCATCTGCAAGTGTTTCGCCTGAATTTCCTTCATAATAAAGATTTGTTATAAGGCTTTCATCTGTTATGCCTGTTGTTCTGAATACCATTCTGTTTCCTGATGATTTTGCATTTTCTGTAAAGCTGATATTTCCGGCTGATGATGCATGAACCATAAATGCCTGACCTGATTCAATTGTATTCATTACTGAGCCTGCAATTCCATAGCTGCCACTGCCAGGTGTTAGCAGGTAATCTGATCCATTGAAGGTTAGTGTTTGATATCCGCCAACACCATACACTCCCGTCAATTTCGGATCCCAAACATAGAAGGTATTATCAATGCCGTTTGTTTTGGTAACATTTCTGAAATCAATCTGCGATGCATAAGGATTTCCAATTGCTTCAAATCTGGATGCTGCAACCGCTATTGGTGTGGATGGGTAATAGCCTTGTTTTAATCCTCCTGTTGTACTTAAAGTTGTTGGTGTTCTTAAATTATTTAATGGTGTAGCTGTTCTGTCTCCTCTTACAAATAAGAACCAGCCCCTGTCTGTTGTAATTGGTAAAGTTGTGCCTGCAATGCCACCCCATGCATCAGTTACAGTATTGTAAGTTAGCATTGAATTACCCGGTGTCTGGAAGTCGAAACTGGTATTACCATTATTGCTGGTTATCATTGTTCCTATACCTGTTGTTCCTATTGCGGCAGGTGCCTGACCATTTTGCCATGCAGCATTAATGGTTTGTGAAGTGATGGTTGGAACAGATAATAATCTCCATGCCCTGTTATTGTTTGCTGGAATATACCGCTGCACAACAACATTTCCTGAAATGGTTCCTGTTGAATTTCCTATACGTGCAGAACCCGTTGAATCTGATTGCAGTGTTAATCCATTGTTGGCAACAGTTAATATGCTACTTGTTACAACCAATGTTGCAAGCGGATTTACAATGGTTCGGCTGATGATAACATTAGTTGTTACTGTTACTGTATGATTATTCCTGATGGTGATCGCTTTTGCTGTTGAGTCAGGAGTAAGTGTTGCAGGATAATAATTAATATTATCGGGAGAGCTTTCCCATGTTGTGGTTGCATTCCATGTTCCTGATATTATACTTCTAAAATAATCAGTGGGAGTAGAAACATAACCAAAACCTTTGAAGGTGAAAGTAAGATCACATTTGTTACTCAACCTTTCCTGGTTGCCTACACTGTCTTTTCCTGCAACAAAAAAGCAATAAGTGGTATCCGTTGATCCGGAGATTATAGCGAACGTATCTTTTATATCTGTTTTAAATAAATAAAATGGAGCACCATTTATAGAAGTGTATAAGGAATAACTTGCCAATCCCACCCCTCCCGGATCATCATTGCCATGCCAGCTTATTCTAAAACTATTCTGACTAACATTTTGAACAACAGAATTTAATTGAGTGGTTGGTGGCAAAGCATCAATTGTATTTTTATAACGGTTTGTAGGTACTGTATCATTAGCATCAAATACAATGGATGCAATGGCGCTGATAGTATCACGTGTGTGAGCAGATGAAACAGGTTTAATGGTAAAGTTTACAAAACCATTTCCGGAAGTGGGTTTGTTTTTATCCTGCAGTAACAAAAATCCTTTTAATGGATCGTTGGTAGGAAGCTGAGTTCTTGGATCAATGGATTCAAATATCCAGAAAGCCTGCCTGTTCACTCCATCTATGCCTGCAGTAATATCTACATATAGTCCTAATGAATCCCTTGCGTCCAGCCGTTGATAATACGAGTTGGCACCATCAGGGGTATTGAAGGTAAGATTATTGAAACCAAAGCTGCCCAACTGGAAGGTATTGATGTCCTGCTTGGGATCGATAGGATAAATAACCTTTACCACTTTTACCGGCGCCGTTGCTGTTGAATCATTTTCAAATTGAATTTGATATGGAAGCCGGTCGTTTATTGAAACCCATTTGTTATTGCCTACACCAGCAGGACCGGTGATAAGGTTGGGGTCGTGGTTGGTGATTAATTCCATTAACCATTTTAGCCAATCCAATGGATTTTTACTTTTTGGTGGCTTTGGGATTTGAGTACCGTGAGGATTTTCATTTGGAGGGCAAGGTTCTTTTCTATGCTTTGCGTTATGGTTCATCTTGAAGGCTTCCTCTCTTTGCTCTCTTTTTCTTCGGGCTTTTTCCCACTTAGCAGCATTACCATTATCCCAGTGCCATTGTTCCATTGCCTCATCGCTCTGATCTCCCATGCCAGTCCATTTTCTCACTTTCAACTCTGCATTATATTCTGCGCCTCCATATACTTCTCCTGCATATTCAGCATTTTCATTCATAGTCTGCCCTGTCAATAATTTTTCCTGTGCAAAATCAAATAAATTATATATCCCACCAACCCCCGTAAACCCCAAACCACTTTGCGCCAGATCGCCACCTGCTTTTGTTATTTTATAACCATTACCAGTATTAAGAGCCTCACCGAATTTGTAGCTTTTTATACCCCAATTTAATAGACTTAGTCCTGTTCCTAAACCCTTTAATCCATTTCCCACCCCTTTAAAATACTTATCATACTTCTCAAAATTTATTGCCTTTTCTGCTATATTTTCTGCAATTCCAAGTTTATCATAAGAAAGACGAGATGAAGCAACATCTGCCAATTTAAATAATCCTTCTTTTAATCCCCGCTGGATGGAATGCTCAAAAAATTCATAGCTCTTTTCTGAACTATATGTAGTAACATGCGCATATTCCAACAATTCTTCGAATTCACTTTTTTTGTGCTCAGCTTCATGTTCTCCTTTTTTTTCTCCCCCTGGACAAGGCGGTCCTTTTTCTTCTCCATGCAATCCCAACGGATCAACAAAACTTCCCGGGTTATTACCTACATACTGATACATTCCCATTCCATCGCCATATCCAATCGGGTCTCTTTGGTTAAAACTTCCGGTTGAAGTTGAATAATTTCTGAAATGAAATTTGTAGCTGCTGTTATGGTTATCATATTCCTGACCGGTAAATAAAAAACGGTTGTTTATGTTGGAGCCTGCAATGCTGTTGTTTTGTGCAGAGTAAAAAGTAGTCTTTCCAAAATCTTCATATCGGTAGTGCTCTATTAAGTTTCCTGTGCTGTCGGTAATGGATTCGGCTGAACCGAGATGAGTGTTGTGATAAAAATAATTTTGGGAATTGTAATTTCTCAGCAGCGGAGACATGCCACCCTCAAAAACCTGTTGTGCAATCAATCCGTCTGAGGCATTTCTTTCTTCTATCTGCTGCAAGCCTGCATAAATATAATTGGTAGCAACGGCGTTTATAGATTTTATTATTCTTCTTCCGAAAGCATCATATTGATAACGATAAACATTTCCTGCAACCGAATCAGCCAGCTTTCTTCCTTCTGCATCATAGCGCATGTTGAAATTGCCGTCAAAAGTTTGGTTACCATTGCCATCGTAAGTAAAATTAATGCTGCCGGCACGTGTGTATTGGTTAAGGTTATTTACATTATAACTTGTAAATACACCATTAAGGTTAGCTGTTATCCGGTTACCCACAGCATCGTATGTGTAACTGTTTTGGATCAAAGGACTTGAAATAGCATTTCCACTTATTATTCCCTGCTTATAATTTATCAGCCTGTTGTTGGCATCATAAGCAAATGTTTCCGAATATTGCGGATCGTTTGTTCTGGCAACTGCTGTTCTGTTCCATTCATTATCATATTGAAATGACAGGGAAGGCAAATAGCTTTTGTTAGATGAGATAGTGTTTAACCTGTTGGCATTATCATAACCATAACTTGTTACCACTCCGTTTGAAAAACTTTTTTGCGTTAGCTGGTTGATGCTGTTGTATTGGTAATTGGTTAGCTCATGGTTGTTTAATGAAAGATTACTAAGCCTTGCTCTTTTATCAAATGTTTTTGTTAGCACTGTTCCGTTCGGGTAAGTGGTGGTCATTGTTCTTGCCTGTGTATTGTAATCATATTTTATAAGATGTGTAGTGTACATTTCTGAAATCACTCTGTCAATATCATCATAGGCAAAAGTTACTGTTCCGGCAGCATTGGTTGCATTCGTTAATCTGTGCTTTGCATCATAATTAAAAATGTATTGCTCACCGGTTGGAAGAATTTTTGAAACCATCATATTGGTGGAATCGTAAGTATAGTTCATTACACTGCCGTCCGCAAGTTTTACTGAAGTAATGTTGCCATTATTATCATACGTTACTGCAATGTTTCTTCCATCAGCATAGGTAAGTTTAACCGGTCTGTTCAGTGCATCATATTCATACAAAGTATTGTTACCGTTTTGGTCTGTAAGCTTTGTTGGATTTCCCTGTGCGTCGTATTCAATATTAATATGATTCCCCATATTATCTGTAAATGATGTTAACCTGTTCAATGCATTGTAGGTGTAAGATGATGTATTGTTATTTCGATCTTTAGCAGTAGTAAGATTGCTGTTATTATCATAACTGAAAACTCTTGAGTTGCCTAAAGGATCAGTAACTCTTGTAAGCCTGTTGAGATTATCGTAAGAAAATGACATTGCTGCACCTGTTGCATTTGTGTAAGAAGTAACTCTTCCATTTCTATCGTACACAATATTTCCGAAAGAGCCTGCATCATCGTTGCCGCCGGTAATTCGGTTCAGCTGATCGTAAGTGTAGTGCATTGTATTTCCCAAAGGAGAAACAGTAGTTACTACATTTCCCACTGCATCGTAACTTAAACTAAAACCGTTACCAACAGCATCTGTAACAGAAGTTAAGCGGTTCAGATTGTCATAAGTTAATGCCGACGTTTTTCCCAATGCATCTTTATACTGTATAAGATTATCCATTGCATCATAATTAAAGGAAGATGTTGCTCCTTTAGGATCTTTATAGCTCACGATCCTGTTAGATGCATCGTAATAGAATTGATGCCGGAAGCCCTTTGCATCAATGTATGCAGTAATGTTTCCTTCTTTATCGTAAGTAAAACTTTGTGCAAGGTTAAGCGGCGCAGTAACTTTTACAGGTCTGTTCAGGCTGTCGTACTGAAATGAGTAATTATTGCCATTGGCATCTTTAGCAGATAACAAATTTCCTCTTGCATCAAATGAGCTTTGTAATTCAACACCTAACGGCAAATTAATTTTTACAGGAAACCCATTTGCATCGTAAGTAACACTTCCTGAATTATTATTTGCATCTTTAAAGCTAAGCATATCACCATTAGCGGAATATGTAAATGTTTCCTGCAAGTTACCCGGACTTGTAATTTGTGTAAGATTTCCTTTTGAGTCATAAGTTCCGCTGTAAACATTTCCTAATGCATCTGTTATTCCTGATATTTCATTAAAGTCGGACGTCCAGGAATAATTTGTTACGGTGTTTTGCGGATCAGTAACAGATATATAATTGCCTCTGTCGTCGTAAGAATATTTATAAACATTGCCATTGGCATCTGTTCTGGTGAGCAGGTTTCCAATGTTGTCGTAAGAGAATGCCATGTTGTAACCGCAGCAGTTACCAGTCATTTTGCTCAACCATCCTTTTTCATTATATACATAAGTGGTAACCTGGTTTTGTGCAGTTGGAACAAAATCAATTACAGTTGTTGTTCTGCTTGATGAGTCATAGGAAAAAGAAGTTCTTGCATTGCAGGTTATTAATTCCCTTGCACTGTAATCAGGGTAATAAATAATGTCTGCTACATTACTGTTTTTATCAGTGATAGATGATATTGGCCCGTTAACCAGGTAACCATATTTAATAACACCACCCATTGCATCTGTAACTTTTATTAGATTGCCATATCCATCATAAGTGTATAAATATTTTTGAACCGGAGATGCATTTGCATCTGTTACAGAAATTAGTTTTCCTGCCTCATATTGTAAAGTAATGGTTTGCCCTGCTGCATTGGTAATGGAAGTAACAAGAGTATCAGTATATCCTAAATTTTGATAATTTCCATTTGGCTCAATTAATTTGGTTAATCGCTTGTGTGCAGGATTATCAAAGTAGTATTGCAACCCCTGCTGGGTTTTCAGCAAATATTTTCCCGGCTGGTATTCTGAAAGAGATTCAAAAATACCTCCCGGCGGTATAAATTTTCCACCACTTTTTGTATAAGCATCTTCCCTGCCTTCGCCCCAAACAATTATTACTTTTCCTGAAGTATCAATTTTATACCGCATGTTGTACATAAAGCTCCAGCCGTTTCCATAACCTGTGTTTTCTTCTAAATTGTAGCTGTTGTAAGAAAAGGTAATATCAAAATCAAGTTGCCGTGCAGGAATATAAAAATCTGTTCTTGATAAAAATAAATTTCCTGTTCTGGTATTCACTTCTATCCCCATTGGGCCAACTTTGTTGGGAATATTTATGTTTTGGCCTGAACCTTTTATAAAAAATAATAATAGTATTAAAACTAATAACCAGTATTTCTTAAACATTAAGAACATCTCATTCATTTTTATACTTATTATTTTATCATTTCTTTCCATAACTTTTTATTGCAGAGTGAAATGAAGTAATTCATGAGGAAACCCATTTGCGGGTGCCTTGCCATACACTTTTATAGTTCCTGAGCCACCGGCACGGATTATATTAGTAGGGCCAACAGCATCTTTAAATTCAATGTACAAAGTTGTCTTTCCTTCTGCCAATCCTGCTTCTGTTAACGCTACCGGTGCACCATCAAGGCTATATAGTATTCTTACTTGTGCCGGAATATCAACATTGCTTGCGTTGGTATAATTTATCTGCATAGTAAATGGCCAGCTTGCAAATACTTTGGCAGGAGCCACAACCTCTGTTTGCAATTGTGAATTTAATCCTGATGAAGCCCCTGGATCACAACCTGGTCCGTTACCTGAACCACTTTGTCCGGTGTTACCTCCGCCACCAGTTAGCAATCCGCCATTATTGGTTTTTTCAACGGTAAAACCTGAAGGTAATGTGGCTATTGAAGCATCCGGTTTTTGTAGTGACACATCATATAAACCCAATGGCGCTCCCTGCAAATTAAATGTTGCATATACAGTAGTACTGCTTATAAAATATACTTTTGATGCAGTTATAGTATTATTTTGAGATACGCCACGAAGTGTTGCTATCATACTATCTCTAAACAATGAACCCTTTATTTGGATAGTTACATTCCCTGTATTGCCACCATGGTTTGAATTAACATTTAAAATAGAGAATGGTAATACAGTTGCCTGCAGGGTAATATTTTGATTACCGCCACTTTGTTTTGTTCCCTTAGCAGCTATATAATAAACTGAGTCAGTAACGGTTTCGATAATCACCTGCTGGTTACCATAATTTGGTTTATCAAAAGCATAATCAAACCTGGCAGCAGATGGCAAATATCCCAAGCCAATATATAACTGGTTGTTGGCAGTGAGGGAATCAGGTGTGGTAAGTTTTACAGCAACTGTTTTTCCTTTTAAGGATGCGGGTACAACCAGTTTATAAAAGAGATAATTTGCTGTAAGAATATCAGGAGTAACTATATTAATCGGAAGTGCTTTTACAGTAACATATACTTTCTTATCCCGAACTGTAATATTGTTTTGCTTATTGCTTTCAATAATGTTGTTTAAAATATCTGTTTTTACTTTTACAAAATAATTTCCTTCAGGTAGGCCGCTAATAACAGGATTTGCCGTGTCTCTGATTGCATTAAGCGGCAAAAGATTAAGCTGTTTTACTTTGGTTCCTACAAGCACATCATTGGCAGAACCTGCTGAATCTTTACTTAAATATATTCCGTCAGTTTCTGTTCCGTTAGCAGGGTTGTTGCTGTTATTAAATAAGCTCCAGCTTACAGGTGTGGAATAACCAAGAATTACTGTATCTGCTACGCTGATGTCTTTAACAATGAGATCAACGGGAGCCGGAATATAAACGGAGATGTATTTAAAAGATGTGTTGTTGGCGAAATTGCTTTCATATTCCACACGATCCTGATTGGTGAAAAGAACAATGGTATAATTTCCCTGCGGCTGATTAATAGGAATAGTTACTGACACTGAATCTGTATAAGATTGACCCGGAAGTAATATTCCATTATGATATTTCCTGCTTAAGAATAATCCCCCCGGCTGAAAGCTGTTGGAGAGCCAGATATCATCTGTCCAGTTGGGTGCATACGTTGCACCCACGCCATTGTTAGTAACGGTGTAAACTATTTTTATTGGCTGCCCTACCGCAGTTTTGGTTGGCGCACTTAGTATCGTATTTATTAAATCAGAAGATGGAGGAGTTGTAACATTAATCTTTATCGGTTGATTAGAACCCTTGTTTCTTATTATATTAGAGTTATTACTTAGGTTTCTCTCTGCAATTATATTGTTGCTAAAATTTGTTACTGCAAATAAATAATAATTACCGGCAGCAATATTTGGGATCTGATAAATAGCCGAATCAGTATATGACTGATCATGATCCAAAGTTGTATACTCTCCTTTTAAACCGATATAACGGGCGTTGGAATTAAATACAGAATCAGTTGATAAATAAATCGCATCCCGCCATTCCCTGTAAGTATAATCATTGGGATTTAACCCGATATTTTTTACTGTCCAAATCGCTTTAAAATATCTGCCAGCCTGTATTGAATCACTGCTGCTTACATTGGTAATAATATGATCTACCAAAGTATTAATGATGGTGGTTTGGTTAGAGCCTAAAACATTATTATTTGATACGGTTTCGTAAATAGCATTATCAGCATTTGTTTTTACATAGAAATATACCTGGGCAATATCATTATTAAAGCATCCCGAATTATTAATTAAAAAAGTAAGTGGCAATATTAAATTAAAAGAATCGCTGTAAGAGCTTCCCGATGGCATAAAATTTTGTTGTGATCTCACTCCAACATAATAACTTGCAGTTCGATTAAAAGTAGAATTACAGGAAATAAAAATGCTGTCATTCCATTTACCTGATGCGGTTCCTGCGCCTATGTTACTCACTGTGTATTTAAATGGAAATCCTATAGATGTATAAACCGTGTTTGGAATATTGACTGAAGAAACAATTAGATCAGACGATGGACTAAGGCTGATATTTATTTGTGCTCCGGTTGTATTAGTATTGTTGCCGAAAGTAATTTCTTTAAATGAGCTGTCAACATTCACCCGAACGAAAACATATTTTGTTCCTGAAATGCCGTTTGGCAGTTTTATTTGCTTACTCAACTGCTGCGGAACATTCACAGGGACAGATGCGGAATTATAAATAACCGAATCAATAATCACGGCAGTTCCATCAAAGGTGCTGTTATTGCCAAGGTAGATATAATCTTTTCTGTAATGATTTTCAACTACACCTTGTCCAACATTTAATA
>JALYYX010000148.1 GCA_030946075.1 Bacteroidota bacterium
CTTTCCAACTCTCTTCTATTTTTACATCCATTAAATAATTTTCTATAAAAATACAAAAGCTCCCTAACAGGAGCTTTATAACTTTGTGATCCGGATTGGATTCGAACCAATGACCCTCCCGATTAAAAATCGGGATGCACTATCCAGCTGAGCTAATAAGTTTCTCAATAAATCTTTTACTTTTTTGTTTTTTAATAAATGATTCCCGTCTTCCGGTATCAATCAATTCAGCAAATACTTCATTATATTTTAATTTCCATGGCACTCCTGTTTTAGTGAACTTTTCTTTTCCTCTATTGTGTTCTATTATACGTCTATCTATATCAGGTGTAGAGCCTATATAAAACTTTTTTAGTTTTTCACTGTATAAAATGTATAGGTATGCCGGCATAAATGATAAGCCTGTATTTTACAGGCTTTATGTGTGATCCGGATTGGATTCGAACCAATGACCCTCAGCTTAGAAGGCTGATGCTCTATCCAACTGAGCTACCGGACCAATTTTATTTTTTATTATCTATTATAACTTAGTTTGAATAGTTACGCAATGACTCCTCCCGATTAAGATCGGGATGCTCTATCCAACTGAGCTAGAGGACCAATTTTTTGCAAAGATAAAGAATACCTTATTAAGATTTTACTTCCCTTCCAATTCCATCATCTTCTCAAACACAACTTCATATTCTGCATTTGCTTTTTGTAATTGGGAAGAAACATTTTTGTAATCTGTTTCGGTTTGTACAAATTTATTTTTATCAGAATAAATTTCGGGTTCGGTTAAAGCTGCTTCAAGAGAAATCTTTTGTTTAGTTAGGGTTGCAATTTTTTCTTCTAACTGCTGAAATTGCTTTTGTGTTTTTTGCAATTCTTTTTGTGAGGTTTTATCAATTACAAATTTTGTTGCAGGTTTTTCAATTTTAATTTCCGGCTTTGCAATTTTCTCATTCTTTATTTCTGATTTCACGTCCGACCGGGTCATCCGGGCTGGCTTATTTTTCATTTCTTTCCACTCTTCCCATTCTTCAAAATTGCCTACAAATTCTTTTATTTTATACTCTTCAATTTCCCAAATTTTATTACAGGTTTGGTTTACAAAATACCTGTCGTGACTAACCAGAATATATGTGCCTTCATATTTATTCAATGCTTCAATCAGCAGATCAACTGAATGAATATCTAAATGGTTTGTCGGCTCATCCAGCAATAAAAAATTTGCTTTGCTCACAATTGTTTTCGCTAAAGCAACCCGTGCTTTTTCACCACCACTTAAAACTTTTATTTTTTTTTCAACATCATCTCCACTAAATAAAAAACATCCCAACAAAGTGCGCAGCTCAAGATCAGTTTTTCCGCTGCGAGCAGTTTGCATCTCTTCCAATACATCGTTATTCAAATCCAATGCTTCCAACTGATGCTGGGCATAAAATGCATCATCAACGTTATGTCCCCAAATTCTTTCTCCTACAAAAGTTTCAGTTCCTGCAACTATCCGCAGTAAGGTTGATTTACCTTTTCCGTTTGCGCCGATCAACCCAATTTTATCACCACGATTTATCTCTGCCCCTGCGTGGTCAACAATTTTTATGTCAGCGAATTTCTTTGTTACATTTTTTAAAGTGCACAAAGTTCTGCCCGGCTGTTTATCAATTGCAAAATTTATACGCATGTTTGGCCGCTCCAATTCTGTGTTTTCTATTCGTTCAATTTTATCAAGCCGTTTCATAATACTCTGTGCCTGTGCGGCCTTGGAGGCCTTTGCTTTAAAGCGTTCAACAAATCTTTCCTGCTGTCGAATATAATCCTGCTGGTTGTCGTAAGCTTTTTGTTGTATCTCTATCCTTTGCGCTTTTTCCTGCTGGTAATAGGTATAGTTGCCGGTATAAAAATGTAGCTGTTGTTGATAGAGCTCAACAATTTTTGTAACCATCCTGTCTAAAAAATAACGATCATGCGAAACAATAACAACAGCACCCTGGTAATGCTGCAAATATTTTTCAAGCCATTCAATTGATGGAAGATCGAGATGGTTTGTTGGTTCATCAAGCAATAAAACATCAGGGTGCATCAATATCATTTTTGCAAGAAGAACTCTCATTCGCCAGCCTCCGCTAAATTCTTTGTATGGCCGGTGCAGATCAGCATTGGCAAATCCAAGCCCTTGTAATATTTCTTCAGTTTTGTGATGGATGTTGTAGCCCCCTAAAATTTCAAGTTCATGTAATTTATCAGCATAATCATGCGCAAGTTTTTCAGCCCCCTCTAAATCTCCCCCGGTGGGGGAGACTTGCTCAAGTTGTTTCCCAATTACTTCAATTTCTTTTTCTAACTGAAGCACTTTTTCAAAAGCGCCAAGCGCTACCCGAAGAATAGAATCTTCTGTATCAAAACTTAAAAGATCCTGGTGTAGAAAACCAATTGTTGTATCCCTGCTTTTTTCAACAGTACCTGCAGATGGCTGATATTCACCGGTAAAAACTTTTAATAAAGTTGATTTTCCCGTACCATTATAACCAATTAAACCTATTCTTTCATTGGGTTGTATGTGCCATGTAGCATCTTCTACTATTACTCTTGCACCAAATTCGAACGTAACATTTTGTAAACCTAAAAGCATTTATTTTATTTAATCGGTGCAAAATTAAGTGTATAATGTAAGGCTTGTATGTTTATGTTTAACTTTGCAAAAAAATTAGCAGATGAAAAAATTAATTGGTGTTATTCTTTTTATAGCATTGGTTATTGGCCTTTGGCTATGGTTTCTGAAAAAAAAGCCACACGATGAAGAGCCAAAGCAATTGGCATTAAAAGTTGGCAGGCATTCCACAGAATTTAATAAAAGTGTTTATGATGTTATTGCAGGTTATCTTTCTTTAAAAGATGCTTTTGTAGATGCTGATACAGCTAAAATAAAACTTCAGGAAAAAAACTTTACTGCAAAACTTGACAGCATAAATATTTCTGAATTAAAAAAAGATACATCAGGAATTTTTCAATCTGCTCAATTACAGATAGGGGATATAAAAAGCAATGCTGATGCCATTTTAAAAGAAACAAATATTACCGAGATGCGGCAGGATTTTAGAATGGTATCAGAAAATCTTTTCCCTCTGCTAAAAACAATACACTATGAAGGACAAAAACTATACTGGCAAAATTGCCCCATGGCTTTTGGTGAAGGCAAAGATGCAAGCTGGATAAGCAATACAGAAGAAATAATAAATCCTTATTTAGGCAAAAATCATCCTGAATTCAAAAATACAATGCTGCATTGCGGAGAGATACAGGATACAATTCAATAAAGAATAATTAGGGAGATTTAGATTTATGAGTGAACCTTATAGTTCCGTTCCTACCCAGGTCAGATTCAATTCTTGCTTCGTAACGGTTATCGCCATCATGCACTATCATTAATGCTGTGTTAGGTGGAATTGTACCAAGGCTTTCAGCATACATTACCAATTCATTCACGGGCTTTTCAGGATCAATTGTAAGTTTAATAGTAATGGGTTTATCTGTTAGCATTTTGTTTGATAAAACTAATTTCCCATTAAAAAAAACTGAGATAGTATCACCATCAATTTCGCCATTATCATAAAAATCTACAGTAAAAGTTTCATTTTTAATTGCAATGGTTTTAAGAACTGCATTGGTTCTATTTTCAAATTTTACATCGGGCACATTAATTTTATCTTCTTTTTTTATTGGTGGTTTTGTAACAGCGATTTCCTTTTGGGATGTATCTTTTTGAGCGAGTGGTTTTTTAGTTTGATCACTATTTTTTATTAGAGTAGTTTTTTTAAGTTGATCTTTATTTATAGGATTTGATGTTTTAGTAGCTTGCTTTTGAGGCTCTCTGTCTTTGAATGGCTGATTTTTTTTAGCCGCAGATCTGTACAATTTTGATTCAGGCAATATAATTCTCTTAATTATCTTTCGCTCTAAAGAAGTTCTGCCATAGCCACAGTCGCCGTTTTGATCAGGCGCAGGAAACCATGAGCCTTGCAATACTTCAATATCATCATTTTGTTTTACATATTTTAATTTATGAGTTTGAAAACAATTGCTAAAATCGGGCGGCGTATTAAATTTCGTTCTTTCAAATTCAGTTGCAATAATTTCTTTTGTAGCTCTGTTTAAAGTGCCTTTTACTTTGCAGATAGTGTAATAGCGTTTACCCCGGTCAGTAAAATATGTATAAGAATATCCTGTAACTTCTACCCCATGACATTCAAGTTCTAAAACGTAATCAATTTTCTCACCACCGAAACCAATAAAGCTTGTACTGTTATCTGTAAAACTTCCTTTCCATTGACCATTAAAATCAAGAGACTTTTCTATATTTCTGTATGCATAGGGAGCAGGTAGATTAGTAGTTCTTTTTGCTGTGGGGCTTTTAACTATTTTCTTTTTGAATGGAACAGATGCTGCAGATTTATGCTGCTGGGCCTGTATCTCAAAACATAAAAGCAATAAAATGAAAGAAGTAAAAAATTTATTCATGTGTATATAAACTGTTGTTACAAAAATATAAGGAAATAAAAATCTAAACGGTAATTCAATTCTTTCTTTGCCTAATACTTCGTTAAATTTGCTTCATTAAATAATTGTATTAAGAATTGAATTGCCAGTTTAATGATAAATATTACTTTCCCTGATGGAGCTGTAAGGCAGTATGATCAAGGACTTTCAGCCATTGATATTGCAAAACAAATAAGTGAAGGTTTAGCCAGAAAAGTTTTAGCCGCCGATGTAAATGGTGAAGTGTGGGATGCAACACGCCCAATAAATAATGATGCTGCAATTAAATTTTTAATGTGGGATGATGATAAAGTCAGGTCAATTTTTTGGCATTCATCAGCGCATCTCATGGCGGAGGCTGTTGAAGGAATGTTTCCCGGCGTAAAGTTTTGGGTGGGTCCTCCTTTGGAAAAAGGTTTTTATTACGACATGGATTTAGGCGATAAAGTAATTGGCGAAGAGGATCTGCGTAGGCTGGAAATAAAAATGAATGAGCTTGCAAAACAGAATAATTTTTTTGCAAGAAAAGAAATATCAAAAGCAGATGCAACAAAATATTTTGAAGAGAAAGGTGATGAATACAAACTTGATCTTTTACAAAATTTAAATGATGGTGAAATAACTTTTTATTCCCAGGGAAATTTTACTGATCTCTGCAGAGGTCCGCACATTCCTTCAACAGGTTTTATAAAAGGGATAAAACTTACAAACGTTTCAGGCGCTTATTGGAAAGGTGATGAAAAAAATAAAATGCTAACCCGTATTTACGGTGTAACATTCCCTAACCAAAAAGAACTGGATGAATATTTACTTCTTTTGGAAGAAGCAAAAAAAAGAGATCACAGAAAATTAGGTAAAGAGCTTGGCATTTATACAATGGATGATGATATTGGTCAGGGTTTGATATTATGGATGCCGAAAGGCACGGTCATCATTGAAGAATTGGAGAAGCTTGCAAAGGAAACAGAATTAGCAGCCGGATACAAACGTGTGGTAACGCCTCACATTGCTAAAGAAAATATTTACCTCACCAGCGGTCATCTTCCTTATTATAAAGACAGCATGTACCCACCGATGGATCTGGAGGGAGTGAAGTATTATTTAAAACCAATGAACTGTCCGCATCATCACAAAATATTTGCGGCAGAACAACACAGTTATAAAGATCTTCCATTGCGTTTAGCAGAGTATGGAACCTGTTACCGTTATGAGCAAAGCGGAGAATTATTTGGGTTGATGAGGGTACGTTGTTTACACATGAATGACGCACATATTTATTGTACTAAGGAACAATTTGCCGAGGAGTTTCGTGCAGTAAATGACATGTACATTAAATATTTTAAAATTTTTGGAATTGAAAAATATGTTATGAGATTATCTCTTCATGATCCAAAAAAATTAGGACAGAAATATGTGAATGAACCGGAGTTGTGGCTGGAAACAGAATCGATGGTTAGACAAGTTATGACAGAAGCAAACATCCCATTCGTTGAAGTGCAGGATGAGAGCGCCTTCTATGGGCCTAAAATAGACGTGCAGATTTATAGTACGATCGGCAAAGAATTTACACTTGCAACTAACCAGGTAGATTTTGCTCAAGGCAAAAGTTTTAAGTTAGAATTTACCAATCAAAATAATGAAGCAGAAACGCCTTTGATAATTCATAGAGCACCTCTTGGAACACATGAAAGATTTATTGGATTTTTATTAGAACATTATGCAGGAAAATTCCCATTATGGCTGGCGCCGGTGCAGGTAAAAATTTTGCCAATAAGTGATAAGTTTTTAGAGTATGCAAAAAATGTTTTAAATAAATTGAAAATTGCAGATATTCGTGTGGAGATTGATGAAAGAACTGAAAAGATAGGAAAGAAAATAAGAGATACAGAGTTGATGAAAGTTCCATACATGCTGGTGATAGGAGAGAGGGAG
>JALYYX010000157.1 GCA_030946075.1 Bacteroidota bacterium
CTTTCATTTTCGTTGCACAAGCCTTCTCTCAATCTGACAGTGCCCGTTTCTATTTTAAAAAAGGAACAGATGAGCAAACTGCAAGGCGCTTTTTATTATCATCAAAATATTTTGATAAAGCTATTAAATTCGATCCTAAATATGTTGATGCATATGTTGAAAATGGTCGGGTTAATCTTGAAATGAGAAAGGTAGATGCGGCTCAAAGTAATTTCTTAAAAGCCAACGAAATACAACCTGATAATCAGGTAACAATAAAAGAATTAGCCACTCTTTATTTCAATAACAGGCAGTTTCAAAAAGCAATGGAACTTGCACAAAAATGCAAAAATTGTATAGAGAGTGAAAGAATAATTGCCATGGGAAGTTATAATTTAGAAGACTATGCAAAAGCAATTGTTGGGTTGCAAAAATTTCTTGCCAAAAATCCTAATGATGCAGAAGCAACCTATACTTTAGGAAGAAGTTATTTGGAAATTGAAGATTTTAAAAATGCTATTCAGCAATATCAAAAAGCATTGAAATTAGACCCTACAAAAAATGTGTGGATGTATGAGCTGGCTTTGCAATTATATAATTCCAACGACTATGCAAATGCAAAGAAGTATTTTTTAATGGCAGGTGATGCCGGGTATCCAAAATCAAATGATTATTATGAAAACCTGGGATTTGCTTATATAAATACAGGTGATCTTGATAATGGAATGAAAAACTTATCTACCGTTTTAAAGCGTAAACCCAATAATAAAGAATTGCTTAATGATATTGCACAGGCATTATATTCAGCCAAACATTACGAAGAGGCATTAAGTTATTATCAAAAATTGCTGGAACTCAACCCTAAAGATGCAAGTGCATTGTATATGGCAGGTATATCATTTCAAAAAATGGGGCAAAAAGAAAAAGGAGTTGCCATTTGCGATGAAGCAATTAAACTTGATCCTTCTTTGGCAAAAAACCGCCAGAAGAAAGGAGAGGAATTTGGTTTGTGATAATTACAGTTATACTACATACCATTTACTGTCATCATCCTTAGAATAAGATAACCCATTGCTCATTACATGGACCTCTTTGCCTTTCTTATCAACAAAATCTTTTATTTTATAAACTCTAATGCCATTATTTTCTCTTGTGAGATAAACTATAAGTGCATTTAATGTAGGCTGAATATCATGCAGCCATTGCTCATCACTTTCCTTTACAAATGCCTGGCTCATAAATTAATTTTTAAATATTTATAAGAAAAATTATGCCTGATATAATCTTTTTAATTCATCATCAGCACATTTACACTTCTTTGTAAAATATTAAAAGCAATTTCTGCCATAAGGTTTTCTCTGTCTAGTGTGGGATTTACTTCCGTAATTTCAAAACAACATATTTTTCGGTTTTGCATAAATTTGCTTATCAAATCCTCGGCCTCTCTTTCACGCAAACCATTGCCCACAGGGGTTCCTGTACCTTTAGAAATGGAAGCATCCAGGCAATCTACATCAAAGCTTACAAAAATATCTGTACAATCACTTAAATACCGCAATACTGATCTTGATACATTTTCAGCTCCCTTACGGCGAATCTCGTTAGTAGTAATAATTTTCATATCATATTTCTGAATTAAAAACCTTTCTTCTTTTTCATAATCTCTTAAAGAAATAAACACTACATCTTCCGGCAAAACTTTAGGAAAAACTTTCCCGAATTGTTTTAATTGATCCCATTGTTTTTTTGTTCTTTCATCAGGCTCATGCACTTTACTTTCTTTATTATCTTCATTAATGGCTGCGGAAAGCGGCATCCCGTGCAGGTTTCCTGAAGGTGTTGTATAAGGTGTGTGCAGATCAGCATGCGCATCTACCCATATTACTCCTAATTTACTTTTTGGTTTAGCAATTTTTAGCCCTGCTATTACACCACCCGAGCTGCTGTGATCGCCACTAATAACTATTGGGAAAAAGTTATTTTTTTTAGATTCAGAAACGGCTTTACTTACACGTTCATACATAGTGAGCACTCCATTAATTCTTTTGGCATAGGGCGATTGTATAGGTTCAAATAAAAGGTTATTTTCTGTTGGTATTTTTTCTGAAGGAAAGTGAATAAAAAAATTACTCATAAAATCTAAAGCAGCAATCTTTATAGCATCAATACCAAGACTTGCGCCTCGTGTACCGGC
>JALYYX010000297.1 GCA_030946075.1 Bacteroidota bacterium
ACTCTGCGCTGGGCAAAAAAAATAACAGATAAGTTTGCATTTAAAATAGGTGCTCAGCTTATTCAGGCAAAAGATTGGGTGGGTAACGATTACAGAAATTACAATCGTTTAGGCACTATAGGCTTCGTTATTCCCGGAACACGTGAAACGGATCCAAATTATGATGGTGTAAATGTATATGGAGATGAAACTACTGTTGATATTAAAACAAATATCCTTAATTCGCTGGCGTTACAAGCTCCTTTTTATGCACCTTATATAAACGCTTTACCTGCTAATATTCCTGTTTCAAGAACCGGATATTTAGAAAATCAGGTAATTAGCCCCAATACAATCAATGTTAAGCTTTCGGGATCATTAAACTATAAGGTTTCAGATAATACAGCTTTGATTTTGGCAGGCTATTTTGGAACGGGAAATACCGTATATACAGGAAGTGATCGATATTCATTGAAAGATCTTAAGATGGGACAATATAAAGCTGAACTGAATAATCCCAATTGGTTTTTAAGAGCATATACAACACAGGAAAATGCTGGCGAAGCCTTTAATGCAACAGTTACAACGAGGTTATTTAATGAAGCATGGAAGCCCAGTGGCGGTACTACAGGATGGTATTATCAATATGCTCTTGCCTTCCTGCAAAATAAACTTGCAGGACAAACAGATATTGCAGCGCATACTACTGCTAGAGCAATAGCTGATCAGGGAAGACCTGCTCCCGGTTCTACTCAATTTCAAACTATATTTAACCAGGTGCGCAGCATTCCAATTTCAAAGGGTGGAGGTAAATTTGTTGATAAAACAAACCTTTATAATGTAGAGGGACAATATAATTTTTCTCAATACACTAAAGATTTTGCTGACATAATTGTTGGCGCTAATTATAAAAAATATGTGCTTAATTCAGAAGGAACTTTGTTTGCAGACTCTGCCGGGAAAATTGGTATAAACGAAGTTGGTATTTATGCGCAGGCCACCAAGCATTTTACCGATAACCTTAAATTTATTGTTTCCGGTCGTTATGATAAGAATGAAAATTTTGATGGCAAGTTTACTCCAAGAGTATCTGCTGTTATAACGATAGCACCTGATAATAATATTCGCTTGTCATTTCAGCAAGCGTATCGTTTTGCATCTACTCAACAACAATGGATTAATTTAAGAGTAGGAGGCGGTACAAGACTTTTAGGAGGATTACAAACCTTTCAGGACTATTATAAATTCAATACTAATCCGGTATATGATGTTAAAACGCTGCAAAGCACTAATTCAAAAACTGCCAGGTCTTTTGATAAATTTAAGGCTGAAACTGTTAATGCATTTGAGGCAGGGTATAAAGGATTACTTGTAAATAAAAAATTACTAATTGATTTGTATGGCTATTATGGAATTTACAAAGATTTTATAGCACGAGTTTTAGTAGCACAATCTGTTAGTGGCAATGCAGCAGATGTTACGGCTTCAAACTTAACTAATCCTGCTCTTGTTAATTTATATTCGGTACCTACAAACGTCACAAGTAACGTGAAAACATATGGTTTTGGAATTAGCATGGATTATTCTTTGCCCCGTAATTATTCTTTTGGAGTAAATGCTTCTTCTGATAAAATTTCTGATATTCCTGCTGGCTTTATTGCGGCTTTTAATGCGCCAAAATTCAGAGGAGGCGCTTATATTGCCAATAGTGGTTTTGGAACTGATAATCATTTTGGTTTTAATCTTACTTATAGATACCAGGATGAAGTTGATTACCAGGGAGATTTTGGAAATGGACTTGTTCCAGCCTTCAGCACCCTCGACGGACAAATAAATTATAAGCTTCCGGCAGCAAAAATATTATTTAAACTTGGTGCAACAAATCTTTTAAATCAATATTATAGAAACGGATTTGGAAATGCTTCAATTGGAGGATTATATTATATAAGTGTTGGTTATAATTTGTTTTAATAACAAAAATTAATTTAATAAAAAAATCATTAATATGAAATACATTAAAAAAATAAATTGGATTCTTCCTGTTGCTGCTTTTATTTTCTCTATCACTTCATGCAATAAGACCCTCGTTCGTTATGGTGAACCTATCACTTTTCCCTTAGGTTCCGGAACACAAACCATAACAGATTTTATTTCTACAGATGCAAACTATACATTTTTGCTTGCCGCTTTAAAAAGAGCCGTACCTGTTGGCGGAGCAGCAGGTGATTTATTAGCAGCATTAGGCAGAACCACTAATATTTACACCGTATTTGCTGCAGATAATAATGCCTTTATTGCCTCCGGAATTCCTTCTACAGCAGCAATTGCTACTTTACGTACGGGACAACTTGATTCACTTTTAAGATATCATATAATACCCGGAAGACAATATTTATCAACAGATATTCCAATTACTTTTCCTAATCTGCAACTCCCTTCATTATTGCCGGTAGGTATTTTAACAGGTACAGTGCCTTTTGATCTTAGTCTATATCCCTCCAGGAGAAGTAATGGTTTTTGGGTAAACAATATTCCAATAACTGCAGGAGATAAAACTTTTTTAAATGGTGTTATTCATACAACTGCAGCGTTAGTTACCCCTCCATCATTATTATTGGGATTTGCAAACGGGCCGGGCGTACTTTCTGATCCGCAATATGCACTATTTGACAGTTTGATAGTAAGAGGTGATGTAGGTAATACAAACATAACCTCCACTTTTAATTATGCATTGAATCAGGCTTTTGCCAGCCTTACTGTTTTTGCGCCTACAAATACTGCGGTAAAAACTTTTCTGACTGCAGCCACAGGTGGAGCTATACCATCTGGATCACCCGATGCGGTATATGCCAGCTATATAAGAACAGGTTTTCCTGCAGCATCTGCGCAAGGTATTGTTGCTTATCATATTTTACCGGTTAAAGCATATTCAAATAATTTTTTTCCAACCCCCACTATAACGCCTACACTTGTACCGCCTTCACTTAATCCGGGTATAAGCGTTCAGGCTTTTTTTACAGGGCCATTGGTTGATTCATTAAAAGTATTAGGGCTGGCTCCCTCCAATGGAGGTATTCCTGCAACATCCAAGCCCCGCTCCAACTTTGATAAAAATGCAATAAATGGTGTAGTTCATACTATTGATAAAGTCCTTTTGCCTCAATAAATAAAATAAAAAAGTTTAATAAAGAAAAAGGTTCCGGACAGGAGCCTTTTTCTTTATTAGTAACATCAAATTTTTTATACATTAAACCTAAAGTGCATTACATCTCCATCCTGCACTAAATATTCTTTTCCTTCAATTCTTAATTTTCCATTTTCACGGCAAGCTGCTTCAGATTTGTAATGGATAAAATCTTCATAAGAAATCACTTCCGTTTTTATAAAGCCCTTCTCAAAATCAGTGTGGATAACACTTGCAGCCTGCGGCGCTTTCCAACCTTTGTGAATTGTCCATGCTCTTACTTCCTGCACACCGGCTGTAAAATATGTTGAGAGATCGAGTAGTTTATAGGCAGAGTGTATAAGCCTGTCCAGCGCAGGTTCTGTCATTTTATATTCTTCCATAAACATTTGCCTGTCTTCTTCGTTTTCAAATTCTGCAATTTGCGCTTCAATCGCATTTGTCATTATTATTACCTGTGCATTTTCTTTTTTAGCTGCATCTATTAGCACATCCGAATATTTATTTCCGGTATGCATAGAGGCTTCATCAACATTGGCTACATACAAAACCGGTTTATCAGTAAGTAAAAAATTCTCAGCAATCGCTGCTTTATCTTCTTTAGATAAATTTAGGGACAGAATATTTTTTCCTTGTTCAAGATGCGTTTTACATTTTAATAAAACCTCGTATTCTAATTTCGCTTTTACATCACCGGTTTTCAGCATCTTTTCGGTCCGGGATAATTTTCTTTCAACACTGTCAAGATCTTTTAGTTGAAGTTCTGTTTCAATAATTTCTTTGTCGCTTATTGGATTAATGGCGCCTTCATCTCTCAAAATATTTTCATCTTCAAAACACCTTACAACATGAATGATAGCATCCACTTCACGAATGTTACCCAAAAATTTATTGCCCAGGCCTTCACCTTTGCTTGCACCTTTTACCAAACCTGCAATGTCAACAATCTCAATTTGTGTGGGAACAATTTTATCCGGCTTTACTAATTCTGCAAGCTTTTGCAATCTTTCATCCGGAACGTTTACCAGTCCTACATTTGGCTCAATTGTGCAAAACCGGTAATTGCTTGCCTGTGCTTTTGCGCTGTTGCTGACAGCATTAAATAAAGTTGATTTTCCTACATTGGGTAATCCTACAATTCCTGCTCTTAAGGACATAATTTAAATTCTGATTTATTAATTTATTAGCGTAGAATTTGAGGCGCAAAAGTAATTGAAAAATAATTGAGAATATTATAATTGAGAATGGAGAATTAATTTTATAATTTCCATTCTCAATTTTCCATTGTAAAATTATAAATTAGAGGTTATGGCATTAAGCAGAATTTGGGCAGCCTTCATAATCATTGCAATTTTAGCGGCAACAACCCAATATATTTTTTCAGGAGAAAAAGAGATATACAGCAGAATGGTTGTTGGCAAATCAGGAGATACTTCGAGAACAGTAATGCATGATTCTTCATCATTATCACCTGAAATTATATCCGGATTATCTT
>JALYYX010000179.1 GCA_030946075.1 Bacteroidota bacterium
TAGATTATATAGATCCATGGGTGCATGAATTTCCGGGAAGCGGCAAGTTTTTCTCGAGACATTGGTTTAGCACCAGGATTGCTAAATTTTTAGAACCCATTGCTGTAAAAAAGGCGAGTTTAATTACAGGTGTTGCTGAAGGATATTATAAGGCAGTGATTGAAAGAAACATTCATTTAAAGAAGGATGCGCTAAGCGGTGCCATGCCTTATGGTGGTGAGAAAACCGATCATGAAATAATGAAGCAGTTAAATATAACTCCATACCTCTTCAAAAAAAGTAACAAAATAAAAATGGTCTATGCGGGTGCCATGTTACCGAAAGCATATAAGCCAATGGAAGCAATTTTTAAAAGTATTGCAGTTAACAGGAAACAATTTGAAAATGTAGAATTTCATTTTATAGGTACCGGCAAAACCCCTGGTGATTCAAAAGGATACAATATAAAAGAACTGGCAGGAAAATATAATTTATGGGAAACTATCGTTTACGAACACCCGAAAAGAATACCCTACCTCGATGTATTAGTTCACCTGAATATTGCAGACGGCATTTTTATTTTGGGTAGCACGGAACCACATTATACGCCGAGCAAAGTTTACCAGGGAGTATTAAGTGGCAAGCCGTTATTTGCCATACTTCATAAAAACAGCACAGCAGTGGAGGTAATCCGAAATTCACGTGCAGGGCTTGTGTTGGATTTTGATGGGGAAAAAGATGTTGACATAATTACTCAAAATTTCACGGGTGATTTTGTGTGCTTTCAGAATTTTTTAAATGCGTTTAATCCTGCTTTAGTGGAAAAGGAAATCTTTGAAAACTATTCTGCAAAAAACGTAACCAGACAACTGGCAGATTTGTTGGATGAAATAGTTCCGGGTAAATGAAAAGGATCAAACCATTGCATGGCTTAATAGCTTTTGCAGCATTTGGTATAAATTTTTTAAAAAAAATAAGATTTACAAGAAAGTGATATTTGTTTATGATAGCTGAAGATATTAATGAAAGAGCCGATTTTTTCATTAGCGTGATTCTACCGGTTTATAATGGAGGTGATTACCTGGTCTCATCTGTTCAAAGTGTTTTAGGCCAATCGTTGAAAAATTTTGAATTATTGATCCTGGATGATTGTTCTACTGATGATAGCTGGAACTATATCAGTAATATTAAAGACCCGAGGGTTTCTATTTTTAAAAATAAAAGTAATGAGGGCTTATTCTTCAGCCTGAATTTCCTGGTTACAAAAAGTAAAAGTTGCCTAATAAAACTCTGGGCGCAGGATGATATCATGTATACAAATTGCCTTAAAAGTTTTGTGGAATTTCATCAAAAACATCCCCGGATTGGTTTTAGTTATAGTGGCAGGGATATGATCGATGAAAAAGGAGCAATTAAAAAATCGGGTAATATAGATAACACGCCTGAAATTGTATCAACTGATTTACATGCGCGGATCGCTTTTTATACAGGTTCAATTGCCGGCAATATTGCTAATGTTTGTATAAACCGGGAAGCGCTGCATAAAGTTGGATTGTTTAATGAGCAAATGAAAATATCAGCAGATTTTGATATGTGGGTACGGCTGGCAAAAGATCATGACACCGGGTTTTTAAGGGATAAACTGGTACAGTTACGGGATCATGCCGGGCAGCTTAGCCAAAATGAGAGCTATTATATTAACCACGTAAAAGAAGATTTGCTGGTCTATCGCAATTTATTGAGCTATGTAAATACGCAAATCGGAAATGAAGGGAAATTATTGTTGAGAAATCATAAACTGGTTTTTTATTATACGCTGATGGTAAAGGCTCTTATGAAAGGGAGAACAACTACTGCTCATAAATTCTATAAAGAGCTTTCAAAAACAGACAATATTTTTATACTAAGTATTTCTTTTATCAGGGCAAAAGCTTTTAAACCATCAAGGCCAGCCTTTTTAAATTTTAATAAGTAATACTTTTTGCTATCCGGCAAATCAAACAGACATAAATTGAGTAGTCATGACTCCAATATGAAATTGTTATCTGGTATTAACGATGGCGCGGAATATGCTAGCAATAGAATAAATGCTGTTAATCAGCAACATAAATTCAGGTACATACCCGGTTTTGATTTCCTGAGAGGCTTTGCAGTATTACTTGTATTATTATTACACGGAAGTTATGGCTTCTTTAAAGGGGGCTGGATAGGTGTAGACCTTTTTTTTGTTTTGAGCGGTTATCTAATAACGTCTTTATTATTGAATGAATATCAAAACTCAGGCGAGATAGCTATATCCAAATTCTATATTCGCAGGGCTTTGCGGCTTTTTCCAGCTTTAATTGTGTGTATAATAATGGCTAATGCTTTGTGGCCCTTAACAAACTTTTATGGAGGGGCTATTCAAAAGCGAGCAACAATTGCGGCATTATTCTATTTTACTAATTTGATTCCTGGTGATATATCAGGGAATATGGAGCACCTATGGTCGCTATCAGTTGAAGAACATTTTTACTTTATATTCCCGGTTCTTGCTTCTTTTTTTTTATTTAAAATCTCTTTGCGCAATTGCATAATATTTTTATTGCTATTCATCTTTGGAATCTCAACTTTTAGAATATGTGTTTATAACAATATTCTTCGATTTGCAGATGGGTTCTTAGTAATTGATACATATAGATTTACATTATGCAGAATAGACAGTATATTATTTGGGTCTGTTTTGGCCGTAGTTTTATCCCGAATAAATTTTAAAGAAGTAACCATAAAAAAAAATCTTGCAACTTTATACCTTATAGTTATCCTGGCACTGTTTGTTATAGTATTATTCACGGTAAATCATCAGAATATATTCTGGAACAATGGAGGCTTTATATTTACAAATTTACTTTGTTTATCTGCAGTATTAATCGTTACCAGAAATCCATTTCATTTTCTATTGTCCAATAAAATTTTTCGCTGGATTGGTAAAAGATCTTATGGGATCTATTTATACCATTTTCCGATATTCCAGGCAAGTGATGGACTCAGACAGCATCATAGCCTTGTAAACTTTCTGCTTGTAACGATATTTCGCTTCGGAATAACTTTTTTACTAGCAGAAGTATCCTATAAGTATATCGAGCAACCGATATTAAAGATCAAAAAGCGTTATGAAGTTTCTAAAGTTATTGATGTCCTGTAAACATTTATAAAAAGGACATACTATAAAAATCAGATGCTTATCTCAGTTTTCAACCGCCCGCTACTTTGAAAAGGCTTGCTATTATTACTACGCATCCTATACAATACAATGCACCATTGTTTTCTATGTTGCAGAAGAGGGGGAATATTGCTGTCAAAGTTTTTTATACATGGGGCGACACTGTGCTTCAAAAAAAATATGATCCGGGTTTTAGCAAGGCAATTGAATGGGATATCCCTTTATTAGAAGGATATGAGTATGAATTTTTAGAAAATTCTGCTAAAGAAAAGGGCTCTCACCATTATAAGGGAATAGTCAATAATGATATTATTAAAAAGGTGGAGTCATGGAGGGCTGATGCCGTGTTGGTTTATGGCTGGAAATTTCACAGCCATTTAAGAGTGATGCGGCATTTCAAGAATAAAATTCCCGTGTGGTTCAGGGGGGATTCTATCTTATTAAACGAGAAAAAAAATATAAAAAGTTTTTTTAAAAACTTTTTATTAAAATGGGTGTACAGGCATATTGATATTGCTTTTTATACCGGAACCAATAATAAAATATATTTTGAAAAAAATGGATTGAAGCACAGCCAATTAATTAAAGCATTTCACGCGGTTGATAATACAAGATTTTATAATATAGCAAACAGGTATTCAGATGGCGCATTGACCATTAGAAATGAACTCGGCATTAAAAGAAAGGATTTCGTTTTTTTATTCGCAGGTAAATTAATACCGACAAAAGACATTGGAAACCTTATTAAAGCATTCAAAGAAATTGCAAAAGAGAATGTTCATTTGATAATAGTTGGCAATGGCCCTGAAGAAAATAAATTAAAAAATAACTTTGGGCATTCAAAAAATCTTCATTTCCTTGATTTTCAAAACCAGGCTATGATGCCGGTGATTTATCAATTGTGTGATGTTTTTATATTGCCCTCAATTGGTGAAACGTGGGGCCTGTCTATTAATGAGGCTATGGCAGCAGGCAAGGCTATCTTAGCGAGTGATCAGTGCGGAGGTGCAATTGACTTGGTTCTTGACGGCGAAAATGGCTATATTTTCAAAGCCGGTGATATTGACGATCTTATTTTTAGCATGAAAA
>JALYYX010000188.1 GCA_030946075.1 Bacteroidota bacterium
GGGATGGCGTTATCAATGATGAAAATTTAGGTGAATATATTTTGCACTGGGATCATTTTATTTTTAGCAAAGGAGTTTTGGATGTGTTTAAAAAACTCAGCGATGTTTTTGGCCGCATCATTATTATTACCAATCAAAAAGGTGTGGGAAAAGGTTTAATGACGCAGGAAGCGTTGGACACGATCCATTACGAAATGCAACGGGAAGTGGAGCTTGTAGGCGGAAGAATTGATAAAATTTATTTCTGTACTGATTTGGACGATAACAGTCCTACCCGGAAACCTAACGCCGGCATGGCTTTGCAGGCACAAAAAGACCTGCCGGAAATTGATTTTTCAAAAAGTATAATGATAGGCAATAAACCCAGCGATATGCGCTTTGGCCGCAATGCTGGAATGTTCACTGTTTTTGTCGCTTCAACCAATCCTGAACAAGCTTTCCCGGACACGGATATTGATCTGCGTTTTGATTCGCTCTTTCAATTTGCGGCGGCGCTTTAAGTATTACCGTTTTTTAAACAACCTGTTAGCATAATTTTTAAAGTATTTAGCCGTTCTTAGCCATATACAAATGCAGCTCGTTGTGAAAAACCTTATTCTCCTTACCATTTTCTTTTTTTTGATACACAGTGCTGATGCACAGCAAAAGATTGCTGCTTCAGATTTAAAATCACTTTATAAAAAAGAAGATTCATTAAAGGTTTTAGCCAAAAGCTTTCTTACTGATGAAGCTACAGAAGATAGAATGCGGAAGGATAGCATTTTTATCAAAACCCTGATCAGGAGTTTACAAATTAAATATTCTTTTGAGTTTCCCTTCGATTCGGTGCAGGGCGTATCTCATATTTATGCGCCTGACAGCAGCTTCCGCATTTTTACCTGGCAATTAAATTATCAAAACGAATATGCGTTCAGCCGGCAGCGCGGCGCTATCCAATTTCGCACAACAGATGGTTCTCTTAAACTGGTTCCCTTAAAAGATTATTCGGAATTTGCAGACAATCCTATTGATTCATCACGTGATAAAAATACCTGGATCGGTGCCGTTTACTATAATATCATTCAAACAAAATTCAACGGCAAGAATTATTATACGCTGTTTGGTTTTGATGGCAATAGCTATCGTACCAATAAAAAGTGGATCGATGTATTATCATTTGATCTGCAAGGCCAGCCCGTTTTTGGTGGCCAGTCGTTTTTTGTTTTTGACAAAGATCCCTTGAAGCGAAAACCGCAACGCAGGTTCGCTATTGAATATAAAAAGGAGGCGTCTACCACCATGAATTTTGACGAGGATAAAAACATGATACTCGTGTATCATTTAATTTCAGAAACAAACGAACCTGAAAGTCCCTGGACCTATGTACCGGATGGCGACTATGAAGGTTTTGCCTGGACCAATGGCAAGTGGGTGTATGTGGACAAGGTTTTCAATGAAAAAATTGACATGAAAGGTGTTGATCCAAGCCTGGGAAACCCGCCCGTTGAAGATCCGCTGTTGGATAAGGATGGTAATCACAATGAACAAAAGCTTGATGAACAAAACAAAAAAAATACGAAAAAAAAAGATGAAAAGCCAGTTCCTAAAAAGCCAATAAAAAAAGGATAAAAGCTCCCTTGCAATTGTTGGTTATCTTAGCCGCTTCTTATTAAGCATGAAAGCAGCGAGAACCGTTATTGAACCACAAAATAATCTATCACTCCGGCTGAATGAACTCTGGGAATACCGCGAACTTTTTTATTTTTTTACCTGGCGGGATATCAAAGTAAAATACAAGCAAACTTACCTGGGTATTGCTTGGGCCATTCTCCAGCCACTGACCTTAATGTTACTTTTTACCTTCGTTTTTTCTAAGAATTTAAAGCTTTATTCCGGCGCCAACCGGTACGAAGTATTTGTTTTATCGGGACTCATTTTGTGGGGCCTTTTTTACGCCGGCGTTTCTCATGCATCAGATAGTATTGTTCAACAATCTAACGTCATAAAGAAGATCTATTTTCCGCGGCTGATCATTCCTGTTTCAGCACTTTTAGTTGCCTTCTTTGATTTCATCATTGCATTTTTACTGTTCTTAGTTTTTTGTCTTATTTATCAACAGCCACTTTTATGGCAGGCCATTTTTTTGTTCCCAACGGCAATATTTTTAAACCTGCTTGCGGCCTTTGGAGTGGGCACTCTCCTTTCTGCACTTACGGTAAAGTTTAGGGATTTCAGGTATGCTATACCTTTTTTACTGCAGTTCTTATTTTTCGCAACGGCAGTAATTTATCCTTTACAATCAATTAAACAAACCTGGTTGCAAGATGTTTTGGCGTTAAACCCAGTGAACGGCGCTATTGAAATATTCCGTGGCGGTATGGGAGAAACCATTAATGAAAGATTGCTTATTATAAGTGTGGCCTCCGCGCTTTTTTTTAGCGTCGCTGGTTTCTTTTATTTTAGAAAAACAGAAGCATTTTTTGCCGACTTAGCATAATGGAAACAGCCATCAGTATTCAGAATCTTTCCAAGCAGTATATGAGGACGGGCGGAGGCGAACGTTATATTGCGCTACGCGATGTAGTTGCCGGCGCCTTTAAAAAATCTAAAAAAATTAAGGAGCCTTTTTGGGCGTTAAAAGATATTGACCTTGAAATAAAGCAAGGCGAACGTGTAGGCATCATCGGTAGAAACGGTGCTGGCAAAAGTACTTTGCTAAAAATAATTAGCCGGATTACACCACCAACGGTTGGTCGTGTTGAACTATTTGGTCGGGTAGCTAGTTTGCTTGAAGTAGGAACAGGTTTTCATACTGAACTTACAGGGCGTGAAAATATTTACCTGAATGGTTCTATACTTGGCTTGAGCAAAAATGAGATCACTAAAAAGCTGGATGAAATAATAGATTTTAGTGGCGTGGAAAGTTTTATTGATACTCCGCTGAAACATTATAGTAGCGGGATGCAGATGCGGTTGGCTTTTTCAGTTGCTGCTCACCTGGAACCCGAAATTTTAATGATTGATGAAGTGCTGGCAGTTGGCGATATGGAGTTTCAACAAAAGTGCTTAGGGAAAATGGAAGAAGTCAGTCGTCGGCAAGGAAGGACAATTTTGTTTGTAAGCCACAACCTGTCAGCAATAGGTACATTAACAGAAAAGTCATTACTATTAGATAAAGGCAAAATGATTGTGTATGGCCGTACGTC
>JALYYX010000203.1 GCA_030946075.1 Bacteroidota bacterium
GGCCTTGAAAAATATTTTACTTTAAGAAGATTGCGATTAATAATTCCTTTGCATAAAAAGGATAAAATCTTATCAGGATGATTCATCCAGAATTTAATAGCACTTAAAAAATCGTAATCGTCAAGGTCACAAAATTCAGTAAGAAATTTTTGTATGCCATGTTGTTTATAGTCATCCTTAAGAAAAATATTCAAAGTTTCAGAAGGTGAATCAGCATTTACAAGTTTGGCTCTCTTTATAATATTCACCATCATTTTCTCTGCACATAAAACTGTTTTGTGCAGATATACCTGCCAATACATCAATCGCCTGCTTACCAAAAATTTCTCAATTGAGTAAACCCCTTTTTCTTCTATCATTAATTCACCATCATGCACAGTAAGCATTTTTAAAATACGATCGTAAGCAATAACGCCTTCGTTAACGCCTGTAAAAAAACTATCTCTCATCAGGTAATCCATCCGGTCTACATCCAATTGTCCGCTTACTAATTGATGTAAGAATTTTTTAGAATGTTTATCGGTAAAAATATCTATGGCCATTGTAAGCTTTCCATTCATCTCATCATTCATGTTCTTCATCAGCATCAATGATATTTCTTCATGAGTTACTTTTTCTATCAAAGTATCTTCCAATGCATGAGAGTAAGGCCCATGGCCTATATCATGCAATAAGATTGCAGCTTTTGCGGCCTGTTCCTCTTCTTTAGTTATCTCAAATCCTTTACTTTTTAATTCGCCGATAGCACTGCATATTAAATGGTAAGCACCAAGTGAATGATGCAATCTTGTATGCACAGCCCCGGGATACACCAATGCCGCCATTGCCATTTGATGTATGCGACGCAGGCGCTGATAATAGGGATGTGAAATAATTTTTAAAATAAGCTCATCATCAATGGTGATAAAACCATAAACAGGGTCGTTTATTATTTTGCGATGCGACACGTTGTTAATTGGTTTAATGGTTTATTAATTAACCTGCACAGATTTTTAATTGTTAAAATATGCAATGCAGTTGTAAAGGTAAATTTTTGGGATTGGAATAAATTACATTTGTGACATACTCAAATAAACTGATAAACAAATAAACAAATAAACCTAATGAGTTTAGCTAAAATTTTATGGGTAGATGACGAGATGGAAAGTTTGAAATCTCAGATAATGTTTTTGGAGAACAAAGGATACGAAGTAAAATCATTGAGCAATGGCTTTGATGCAGTTGACTTTGTAAAAGCCAATGAAGTAGATGTGGTGCTGCTTGACGAAAGTATGCCGGGCATTTCAGGGTTGGAAACATTACAGAAAATTAAAGAAGTAAAATCGCAGATTCCCATTGTGCTCATTACAAAAAACGAGACAGAGAATTTAATGGATGAAGCTATTGGCTCGCAGATAACAGATTATTTAATAAAGCCTGTAAACCCAAACCAGGTATGGCTTTCCTTAAAAAAAATAATTGATAACAGAAGGCTCGTGGCTGAAAAAACAACTTCTTCTTACCAGCAGAGCTTCAGGGAATTATTTATGGCACTAAATGATAACCCTGATTATAATGGATGGATGGACATTTATAAAAGATTGGTTTATTGGGAACTTGAAATGAAAAAAAGTGATAGTCCCGAAATGCAGGAAATTTTTCAATCGCAAAAAGATGAAGCCAATACAGAGTTCTTTAAATTCATTTCAAAAAATTATTCTTCATGGGTTACCAATCCTTCTGCTGATGCTCCGGTAATGAGCAATTCTTTAATGAAATATAAAGTTTTTCCGCATATTGAAAAAGGTACACCAACATTTTTTGTGCTTATAGATAATCTGAGGTTCGATCAATGGAAAACCATTCAGCCAATTTTTGCTGAAAATTTCCGCATACAGGAAGAGGAGACATTTTATTCTATTTTACCAACAGCTACGCAATATAGCCGCAATGCGATCTTTGCCGGATTGTTACCTGTTGAAATAGAAAAACAATTTCCGGTGGAATGGAAAAATGATGATGAGGAAGGAGGTAAAAATATGTTTGAAGAAGGCTTTTTTAAAGCACAGTTACAGCGGTTACGTAAATCTGATATTAAGTTTTCGTACACAAAAATTACCAATCATCATGATGGGCAAAAGATGGTAGATAACATGCACAACATGATGCAGAATGATCTAAATATAATTGTTTATAATTTTGTTGATATGCTTAGCCATGCAAGAACAGAAATGGAAGTTTTGAAAGAGCTTGCTGCAGATGAAGTAAGCTACAGAAGCATTACGGCCTCATGGTTTGAACATTCACCATTACACCAGGCATTAAAAAAAATTGCTGATAAAAAAATAAATTTAATCGTGGCGACTGATCATGGAAGTGTAAGAGTAAATACTCCCAGCAAAGTTGTTGGTGATAAACAAACCACTGCCAACCTCCGCTACAAGCATGGAAGAAATTTAAATTATGAAGC
>JALYYX010000209.1 GCA_030946075.1 Bacteroidota bacterium
AAAATATAATAATGGAATACCCGAAGGATCACGTTTAGGGCTTGAAGGATTCGATTGGCTTAAAGACAGATGGATGATGGAAGAAAAAATAAATAAGGTGAAAGAATTAGCAACTTTTGCAAATGAGATAGGTGTAAGTCTTCCTTCATTATCTATTGCATGGTGCATAAAAAATCCTAATGTTAGTACTGCTATTTTGGGGGCAACAAAAAAAGAACAGTTACTGGATAATTTAAAAGCGTTGGAAGTTATAAAACAACTATCCCCTGAAGTAATGGAAAAAATTGATTCAATAATGCAAACAAAACCTATAGTTCCTGAATATTAAATTTTCAATAATAATAAAACTTAAACATTAAACTATAAAATATGAGCAGACAAGCAACAGCCTTCTGGCATGGTGGTGGAAAAGAAGGTCATGGACACTTAACCACTCAAAGCGGAATTTTAAAAGAATCAAAGTATTCCTACAAAACAAGGTTTGAAGATGAACCCGGAACAAACCCAGAAGAACTAATAGCAGCAGCACATGCAGGCTGTTTCACAATGAAGTTAAGTTTCGTTTTAGGAGAAGCAGGTTTTACACCTGATGAAATTGAAACCCGTTGTGATATTACTCTTGCAAGCGGCGCAATTACAAAATCTCATTTAACAGTAAAGGCAAAAGTTCCCGGAATAGACAAACAAAAGTTTGAAGATTGTGCAGAAGATGCGAAAAAAAATTGTCCTGTTTCAAAATTATTGAACACAGACATTTCAATGGAAGCTTCATTAGCATAAATTATTTATAGCATTAAAAAAAAATTCCCTTATCGGGAATTTTTTTTTAATACCTGATTAAACATTTATTTGAAAAAATCAAACATTTGTTTAATTTTGCATTCCAATTTAATTAATGGCGTATAACGACAAGCATATTCAAATAATAGAAACAGCAGAAAAGCTGTTTGCAAAAAAAGGATATGAAGCTACCACGGTTAGAGATATTGCTGAAGAGGCGGGTATAAACATTGCCATGATCTCCTACTACTTTGGTTCTAAAGAAAAGTTACTTGAAGCAGTATTCAATCATCGTATGGGGAATATTGGAATGAGGGTTGAAAGTTTGCTTAAAAATGATTCCCTGACGCCGATACAGAAAATTGATATACTCATTGATGAACACATAGAAAGAGTTATTCACAACGACGAATTTTATAAAATAATGCTTTGTGAACAGGTAATAAATAAGAATCCGGCAATAATAAAATTTCTTTCAGAAATTAAAATGCGAAATGCAGAGTTAATAAATAGGCTTATTGCCGATGGTCAAAAGAAAGGCGTTTTTAAAAAAAACATAGATGTGGTAATGCTTATGAGCACTATGGTTGGTACAGTTATTCAGGTGTTAATCCATCAGCCTTTTTACAAAAGTTTTTACGGCCTGAAAAAAATGCCTGACAAAGAATTTGCGGATACAATACAGAAAAAACTAAGTATCCATGTAAAAAAAATATTCAAAGCAACTCTTACAAATGAAGTGTAAAATAATTATTTCAATAGTTTGGATCATCTGTTTGCAATGTGCAACTGCGCAGGAGAAAAAAACGCTTTCATTAAAAGAAGCAATTGATCTGAGTCTGAAGAACAGTAAGCAACTGAAAGCTTCGCAGGCAAGAATTGAACAGGCAGCTGCACAAGTAACGGAATCCGAACAAAATCGTTTCCCCAACTTTAATGTCAGCGGTTCTTATATACGATTAAGCAGTGCTAATATTGATCTGAAAACCAATAGCAATAATGCTTCCGGTGGTAATAGCACATCGCCAAAAATATCACAGGCGCTGTATGGCATTGCCAATTTATCTTATCCAATTTATGCTGGCGGAAGGCTGAAATACGCAATCGAATCAGCGAAATATTTAGAAGAGGCGGTTAAACTTGATGCAGAAAATGATAAGGAATCAGTGATACTAAACACAATGAATGCTTATACAAATTTGTATAAAGCGAGTGCAACCATTAATGTGATTCAGGAAAATTTAGCGTCATCAAGAGAAAGAGATTCAACTTTTTCACATCTTGAACAAAATGGTTTACTCGCAAGAAATGATCTTTTAAAAATTGAATTACAAACTTCTGCTATTGAACTTGCACTACTGGAAGCAGAAAATAATTGGCGCCTTGCAAACATCAATATGGATCTTATGCTTGGCCTACCTGAAACCACAGAAATAATAATTGATCCGATAATTTTAAAACAGGTTAATCCAATTAAAAATATTAATGAATATGAGCAGTTGGCAATTCAAAACAGAAAAGATATTCAGGCACTTTCATTCAGAAAAAAAGTTGCAGGTACTCAAATAAAATCCGCAAAAACTTTAGGCTATCCAACTGTTGCATTAACCGGAGGGTATGTTGCTGCCTACATTCCTAACTTCATCTCAATAACCAATGCAATTAATGCAGGAATTGGCATTCAATATAATCTTGCGGCTCTTTGGAAAACCAATACCCGCCTGCAACAGGTTAAAGCAAAGGAACAGGAATTGAAGGCTAATGAAGAGCAGTTATATGATGTTGTGCGCCTGCAAATAAATCACGATTATCAGAATTATTTTTTGAGCGGAAAAAAAATTGAGGTGTATCAAAAAGCATTAGTACAGGCAAGTGAAAATTACAGGATAACAAAAAATAAATATGATAACAGCCTTGCATCTGTAACTGATTTATTAGACGCAGATGTAGCATTGCAGCAAACAAAATTAAATGTAGAAACAGCAAAGGCAGATGCAGTACTTGCTTATAATAAATTATTACAAACGGCAGGCCTTTTAAATCAACCTGCTAAATAAAAAATATTATGGAAACAAAAGTGACTGAAAAAAAAATGATAAGCGCCACAACAGAAACGCCAAAAAAACGCAATAAAAAATTCATCATCGTTTTGGCACTGCTGGTAATTGCAGGCTTGTGGTTTGGGCTTACAAAATATTTTTATGGCAAACATCACGAAGAAACTGATGATGCTCAGGTAGAGGCGAATATCAGTCCGGTAATTCCCCGTGTTTCCGGATATGTGTTGCAGGTTCGTGTAAAGGACAATCAACCCGTTCACAAGGGAGATACCTTATTAGTACTTGATGACAGGGATCTTAAATTAAAGTTAAACCAGGCACAGGCTGCTCTTGCAACAGCACAAAGCAATCTTCAGGCAGCGAAAGCCATAACCAATGCGTCGCAATCCAATGTTAGCAGTTCACGGGCAGCTGTATCAATAGTTGATGCCCAGATACAGGCAGCAAAAGTAAATGTTTGGAGAACAGAGCAGGATTATAAACGTTATGCAAATCTTATTAAAGATCATTCAATCACACAACAGCAATATGAGCAGGCATTGGCAGCAAAAGAAACTGCAGAAAAACAATTACAGGTTTTAGTTGCACAAAAAAATCAGGCATCCGAGCAAACAGGGGTCGTGTCTTCTCAAAGCACTGCCACATCTCAGCAAATTGGTATCGCAGGTTCTGTTATTAAGCAAAGAGAAGTTGATGTTGAAGATGCAAAATTAAATTTGTCGTACTCCGTCATCACTGCTCCTGCGGATGGTTTGGTGTCGAAAGTAAATGTTGAGCCAGGCCAATTTCTGCAGGCGGGTCAGGCATTATTCAGCATAGTTTTAAACAATGATATTTGGGTTGTAGCCAATTTTAAAGAAACACAATTTAATAAAATGAGGATCGGGCAAAAAGTAATTGTGCATGCAGATGCTTTTCCAAATCATTCTTTTGAAGCAACGCTTACTTCCTTCTCACCCGCTACAGGCGCACGTTTTGCGCTGCTGCCTCCTGATAATGCAAGTGGTAATTTTGTAAAAGTGGTGCAGCGGTTGCCTGTAAAAATTGAGTTCATTAATAAATCAGATTCTTTAATAAAACAAATAAGGCCGGGCATGAACGTAAGTGTAGATGTTCATCTTGATTAAAAAAATTATTCATTCAATATTGTTTGTAAGTGGCTGGCATCATAATAAAAATTTTCAACATTGGTTCGGGCTGTTCGCTTGTAGTCCTCGCTTTGCTGCGGGCTACCGCTTCCATCCCGCAGCCCTTCAACAGCACATCAATAAATTAAATTGAATTATTAATGCAGCAGCAAAATTTATTGGTTGAGTATGGAGCAAGAAGAACCATCATTACTATCACAGCTATCTTATGCGCTTTACTGGAAATTGTTGATACAACAATTGTAAATGTTGCATTGAATGACATGCGTGGAAATCTTGGCGCCACATTAACTGAAGTGGGTTGGGTTATTACAGCGTATGCAATCGGTAATGTAATTATTGTTCCAATGACGAGTTGGCTATCACAGCAATTCGGCAGACGAAATTATTTTGCAGCATCTATAATTCTTTTTACAGTCTGCTCCTATTTATGCGGCAATGCAACAGGCATTTGGGAATTAGTCGCTTTCAGATTTATACAAGGGCTTGGCGGAGGAGCATTGCTTGTTACTTCTCAAACTATTATCACTGAAAGTTATCCTCCTGAAAAACGTGGAATGGCCCAGGCAATTTATGGATTAGGAGTTATTATAGGACCTACGCTGGGTCCGCCTTTGGGTGGTTACATTGTTGATCATTTTTCATGGCCCTACATTTTCTACATTAATATTCCTATTGGTGTAGTGGCAACATTGCTAACGCTGCAATTTGTTCGCAGCCCAACATTTGGAGCAAAAAAATTAGCCAGCGAAATTGATTGGTTGGGCATTGCATTTCTTGCAATTGCAGTCGGTTCTTTGCAATATGTTTTAGAACGCGGACATGAAGAAGACTGGTTTAACAGTAGCACAATAATTTTTCTAGCAGTTACTGCAGTGCTTGGTTTATATTTTTTTATTTGGCGGGAGCTTACAGTTGAACATCCCATAGTTGAATTAAGAGTTTTAAAAAATGGTAACCTGCGTGTCGGAACAATTTTATCTTTCATCATGGGGTTTGGATTGTACGGATCAACATTTATTATTCCTCTTTATACACAGGCAACTTTAGGATGGACAGCGCAACAATCCGGAGCATTAATGATTCCTGCAGCACTAACAACAGCATTCATGATGCCGATCATAGGGCAGCTTTTGCAAAAGGGTGTGCCGCAGCAATATCTTGTAGCAGGAGGAATGCTGGTATTTTTCGGATTCACATTTTGGGGATATAAAATTTTAACGCCAGCCACCAGCGCAGACAATTTTTTCTGGATGCTGATATTAAGAGGTATAGGAATGGGAATGCTTTTTATACCTATAACAACACTGTCACTATCAACATTAAAAGGCCAGCAAATTGGCCAGGGCGCTGCATTTACGGGTATGATGAGGCAACTTGGGGGTTCGTTCGGAATAGCCGCTATCACCACTTATATGTCAAGGCAAAACATAGTTCATCGCAGCGCTCTTGTAAACCACCTTGATGTAAATAATTTGAATGTTCAGCAGAGAGTAGCAGCTATGCAACACGGATTTATGGCTAAAGGAATACCTGCAAACATTGCTTTAAAAGATAGTTATCAGTCACTGGATTATATGGTAATGAAACAAGCCTCTGTACTTTCTTACATGGATGTTTTTTTATGGCTGGGTGTTATGTTTTTAATTTGTATTCCTTTTGTATTGATGGTAAAGGGTAATAAAAAACGAAAGGTTGATCTTGCTGAGGCGATGCATTAAGTACCCTTAAATTTTACTTTTTCAGAAAAAAATTGTTTTAAATTTGAACCATGTCTTTTAAAAACAAAACCATTTTCATTACCGGGGCCTCCCGTGGTATTGGTAAAGCAATTGCGTTACGGCTTGCTAAAGAAGGTGCAAACATTATTGTTGCAGCTAAATCAGTTGAGGAAAATCCTAAGCTTGGCGGTACCATTTTTTCTGCTGCGCAGGAAATAGAAAAGGCTGGTGGTAAAGCATTGGCTGTTCAATGCGATATTCGCTTTGAAGATCAAATTAAAATTGCTGTTGATAACGCTGTTGAAATGTTTGGCGGGATTGATATTTTAATAAACAATGCATCTGCAATTAATTTATCTCCGGCTGAGCAAACCACACCTAAGCAATTTGACTTGATGCATGACATTAATGTAAGAGGAACTTTTTTTGTAAGTCAGGCATGTATTCCTCATTTAAAAAAATCTGACAATGCTCATATTCTAACATTATCTCCTCCAATTAATTTATCCTCAAAATGGTTTGGCAATCATGTAGCTTATACAATGGCAAAATACAACATGACAATGATAGCTATTGGCCTAGCAGAAGAATTAAAAAAATATAAAATTGCTTCAAATGCTTTATGGCCAAAAACTACGATTGCTACTGCAGCCGTAAAAAATTTATTGGGCGGAGATGCATTAATAAAAATGAGCCGTCATCCTGAGATCATTGCTGATGCTGCTTATTACATCTTAAGCAAATCTTCTGCACAATGTACAGGCAATACTTTTATTGATGAAGAAGTATTGGCATTGGAAGGCATTACAGATCTTTCTCACT
>JALYYX010000213.1 GCA_030946075.1 Bacteroidota bacterium
CTCAGGCATATAAATTAAATTATGGAGTACTTAAATAGAAGTATAACCCGGCAACAATTCCTACCAGTATAATAAAAAGAACAATGTTCCTGTAAAGTTTTCTATCGTTCCCGATATCTATTTTATATTTTTTGTAATCAGATGATTTAGTCTTTGGCATTTTTAAAGATAAATTACTTTTATTTAATTAAAAAAAGATAGTACCTCTTTATTGAAATAAATTACTTTTGAATATTGTAGTGTTGTCTTCTTCTCTTCCAAAAAATTCTACATCATTCCGTTTTATTAAATCTCACTTTATGTATACAAATGAAAAAGAAAAATTAGCAGAGCAGGATGGAAAAATATTTACAAAAGGCGTGGCTATTGCAATGGTAGCTGCAGTTTTGTGGTGGTTACTTTTTTATTTCATCAACAGTTAAGTTTTCTGTTAATGTAAATATGTATAATAAAAAAGCGGCAATAGTTTACCGCATTCAAAATATTTTAAGGTAACTTATTGGTTAACCCTTCCACCGCCAATAAATTTCCTGGAGTAATAGCAATCATTCAGGCTGCTTATTTTTACACCATCACTTGATGATGAATGTACAAAATGACCATCAGTCAGGTACACACCCACATGCGATACTCCTCCCCTTGTATTAAAAAAAACAAGATCGCCTGACATTAAATTTTCCTTATCAATATGCTCGCAAATGTTGTATTGTTCTCTTGCAGTGCGAGGCATGGCAAATGAATAAACTGAGGCCAATAAAAGTCCGGTAAAAGCACTGCAATCAATTCCTCTTTTTGTAGTACCACCCATTCTGTAATGTGTGCCGAACCACTCATCAATAAAATTATACAGAAGGGGATTAGTTAAAGATTCCATATCAACATCCATCATCATTGCATATTTAAATTGGGTAGCGGAAAATTTCTCTATAACGTCCGCTTTTTCCAATCCGGATTCTGATGCAGGAGCAGCCAAAGGATCTGCCGCAGTATGAAATAAGGTTTTCAAATTCTCTTGTGGAATAAAAGAAATATCAGTTAAAGTATTTAAGGCAACTATATTCTCTTTAAAATTTTGGTAAGAAGTTTGAGATTTTACATTGCCTGTAGCACTGCAGAGTAGCAGGGCAAAAAATGTTATTACATTTTTCATGCTGACTATTGGGGCTTTGTAACATATATGCAATTAGGGGATGCATACATGCAGGGTTAAAAGTAATTTTTTCTTAAGCCTTACGAAGATAATAAAGCACATTGATAAACGAACCACGTTAAAAATATTGCGTCCTTTGCAGGCATTTTAGGTAATAAAAAAGTTTTGCTTTTTTTGTGGAAAAACAGTCAGAATTCTCCTCTTCCATTTAACGATATTTGCAGACAAATGTTGTAGTTCTAATGAAATTCTCTCACCTGCATGTACATACACAATTTTCTCTTTTAGATGGGGCTGCATCAATAAAGAATTTATATGCAAAGGCAATTGCGGATGGAATGCCCGCTGTAGCTATCTCCGATCATGGAAATATGTTTGGTGTTTTTGAATTTGTAAAGCAGGCTTACAATCATAAAAATGAAGATGGAAGTTTAAAGGTTAAGCCAATTGTGGGCTGTGAATTTTATATTACAGAGAACAGGCATAAAAAACAATTTAGTAAAGAAGATAAAGACCCACGCCATCACCAGATATTGCTTGCTAAAAATGACACAGGTTATAAAAACTTAGTTAAGTTAACTTCTGCAGGATTCATAGAAGGGATGTATTCAAAATATCCGAGAATAGATAAGGAGTTAATTCATAAACATCATGAAGGATTAATTGCAACTACATGTTGTCTTGGGGCTTTGGTTCCACAAACCATTTTAAAAAAAGGTGAAAAGGAAGCAGAGAATGAATTTAAATGGTGGCTGAATATTTTTCAAAAAGATTATTATGTAGAGTTACAACGTCATGGCATTCCTGATCAGGATAATGTGAATTTAGTATTGCTGAAATTTGCAAAAAAATATGGCGTAAAAGTAATTGCAAGCAATGATTCACATTATGTAGATGAAAAAGATTTTAATGCCCACGATATTTTGCTTTGCATCAATACAGGAGAGAAACAAGCCACACCTGCATTAAGAGAATTTACTGATGATGATGTGTCAGTAAAAAATAAGCGCTTTTCATTTCCCAATAACCAATTCTATTTTAAGAATACTACAGAAATGCAAACGGTTTTCGATGATCTTGAAGAGGCATTGGATAACACCAATGAAATAGTAGATAAGATTGATGTGCTTGATCTTAAACGGGATATTTTATTACCACACTTTACAGTACCAAAAGAATTTAATTCGCAAGATGGATATTTAGAACATCTTACATGGACAGGTGCCAAAGAGAGATACAAAGAAATTACTCCCGAGATTGAAGAGCGCCTAAACTTTGAATTGTTTACAATTAAAACAATGGGCTTTGCAGGCTACTTTTTAATAGTTAGTGATTTTATAATTGCAGGTAAAAAAATGGGTGTATTTGTAGGCCCGGGCCGTGGCTCAGCTGCAGGTTCTGTAGTTGCGTATTGCATTGGTATCACAAACATTGATCCTATAAAATACAATTTACTTTTTGAAAGATTTTTAAATCCTGATCGCAAATCTATGCCTGATATAGATACAGATTTTGATGATGAAGGAAGACAAAAAGTTTTGGATTATGTAGTAGAAAAATATGGTAAAAACCAGGTTGCACAAATTATTACTTATGGCACCATGGCTGCAAAAATGAGCATTAAAGATGTTGCACGTGTAATGGACTTGCCTTTATCAGAAAGTAATGCACTGGCAAAATTAGTGCCTGATCGTCCCGGTACATCTTTACGAAAAGTGCTGCAGGCGCCACTTACAGGCGAAAAATCTTTACAGGAAGAAGGTGTTGGTAGTGATGATATTGAAAATATAAAAAAACTAAGAGAGATTTATAAAGGGGATGACATGCAGGCAAAAGTTTTGCATGAAGCGGAAATACTGGAAGGATCTGTTCGCAACACCGGCATTCATGCATCGGCAATTATCATTGCCCCGAAGGATCTTACTGATCTTATTCCTGTTGCATCTTCTAAAGATTCTGAATTATGGCTGACTCAAATTGATGGAAATAATATTGAGTCTGCCGGTGTTTTAAAAATGGATTTTCTTGGTTTGAAAACATTAAGCATTTTAAAAACTGCTTTGTTTCTTATTAAACAAAATCATGGTGTAATTATCAATTTAGATGACCTAACACTCGATGATGAGAAAACCTACAAGCTTTATCAGCGTGCTGATACAAACGGAACCTTTCAATTTGAAAGTGTTGGCATGCAAAAGCATTTAAGAGACCTTAAACCTGATACATTCAATGATCTAATTGCAATGAATGCATTGTTCCGTCCCGGCCCTATGGCATATATACCAAGTTATATAGAACGTAAGCATGGCCGTGAACCAATCAATTATGATGTGCCTGAAATGGAAGAGATATTAAAGGATACTTATGGCATTACTGTTTATCAGGAACAGGTGATGTTGCTTTCACAAAAGCTCGCCAACTTTAGTAAAGGTGATGCAGATACACTTCGAAAAGCAATGGGGAAAAAACAACGTTCCGTGCTTGCAGAAAAAAAAGAGCAATTTATAAAAGGCGGAACAACAAATGGTCACCCTGTAGAAAAATTAGAAAAGATATGGCACGACTGGGAAGCCTTTGCACAATATGCATTTAATAAATCTCACTCTACCTGTTATGCATTGGTTGCTTATCAAACTGCATATTTAAAAGCACATTATCCCAGTGAGTACATGGCAGCAGTTTTAAATCATGCAGGCAGTATTGATAAGATAACTTTCTTTATGGAAGAGTGTAAACGCATGGGATTAAAAGTACTTGGACCTGATATTAATGAATCACAAAAAGGTTTTGCAGTAAATAAAAAGGGCGAAATAAGATTTGGTTTTAGCGGTATGAAAGGTGTTGGCGAAGCAGCCATTGAAGGTATAATTGAAGAGAGAGAAAAGCGTGGTCAATTTACATCAATATACGATTTGGTTAAAAGAGTAAATCAAAGAACAGTAAATAAAAAATCCTTGGAAAGCCTTGCCTTCGCAGGCGCTTTTGATTGTTTTAAAAATATTCACAGAGCACAATACTTCTTTGTTGCACCCGGCGATAATGCAAATGGTCTTGAAAAAATTATCCGTTTTGGAAACCAATACCAGGCGCAGTTAACAAGCAGTTCAAACACTTTGTTTGGTGATCTGCAGATGGAAGAAGTTCACCCTCCAAGATTGTATGAATGTGAACAATGGCCTTTGATAAAATTATTGGATCATGAAAAAGATGTTATTGGAATTTATATAAGCGGGCATCCTTTGGATAATTTCAAGTTCGAAATAAAATACTATGGCCTTACTACTATTGCAGA